>CAJYKO010000001.1 GCA_913775215.1 uncultured Devosia sp.
GGCGCCAGGGCCTCTCCGACCCGACGCTCGATCGCCTCCTCGTTTCCATCCAGCCCGAAGCCCTGGCCCGGGCCGAAGAGCGCGCTCGCTTCTGGCCGTCCGTGCCGCCAAGCGTCGAAACCATTGCCGTCGTGCCGACGACACCGCAAACTGCCGGCCCACCGCTTCCGACGCCGATCGATATGGAAAATGCCCCGAGCCGCGTCGTCGTGCCAAGCGCCGACGACGCCGCTGCGCCAGCCGAAACGCCCGCTACCGATACGGCGCCCTCGCCCGCAACGCAAACCACACCGGCGCAAAACCCTTGAACCCAGCAGGGTTCTGAGGCAATAAGCCGCCAAACTTTCAATCAGCGGCTGGGCTCGACCCAATGAGGCCGCGCCGGGATGTCTCGTCCCGGCGGGTCCGATACACCGCTTGAACCAGCGAGCTTAAAAACAATGGCGCGTTCCGCCCTTCTCACCGTCATGGTCAATGCCGCCATCAAGGCCGGCAAGTCGCTGTCGCGCGATTTCAACGAAGTCGAAAACCTGCAGGTCTCGCGCAAGGGGCCGGCCGATTTCGTCTCCAAGGCCGATCTCCGCGCCGAGCAGATCGTTTATGACGAACTGCGCAAGGCCCGCCCAACCTATGCCTTCCTGATGGAAGAAGGCGGCGAGGTTGCCGGTACCGATGGCCAGCACACCTGGATCATCGATCCGCTCGATGGCACCACCAATTTCCTCCACTCCATCCCGCTTTTTGCCGTCGCCATCGCGCTGCAGCGCGGCGACGATATCGTGGCTTCGGTCATCTATAATCCGGTGATGGACGAGCTCTATACCGCCGAAAAGGGCGGTGGCGCCTGGCTCGCCGATCGCAAGCGCCTGCGCGTCGCCGAACGCCGTCACCTGTCCGACGCCGTTATTGCCACTGGTATCAAGACCCAGGGCACGTCAAACGATGGTCTGCAGTTGCGCCAGCTTGCTCACGTCAACCCCGCCGTCGCCGGTATCCGCCGCTCGGGCTCGATCTCGGTCGATATGGCCTGGCTGGCTTCCGGCCGTTTCGACGCCCTCTGGGAAGCCGGTCTTAAGCCTTGGGACGTCGCGCCGGGCTTGCTCATGGTCAAGGAAGCCGGCGGTCTCGTCACCGATTATGCCGGCCAGCCCGGATCGGTCTGGAACGGCCAGATCGTTGCCGGCAATGAAACGCTGCAGGGCGCGCTGCTCAAGTCGCTCAAGGGCGTTCAGTAGTCTTCAGGGGGTGATGATCTCATCACCTCTGGGCAAGCGTTAACCTTTTCCATTGTCACGCCATTCGGCCGCCTCTAGTCTCGCCAGCAGTTGATTTGCTGCGCGAGGCTGAGGTTAAAGGCACGATGACGCAAGGTTACGATCCCTATCACCTCGCCAGCCCGGCCGTTTACCTCGTCAAAATCGTCATCTTCCTTATTCTCGCGGCCTTGGTCGCGGCGATCCTGTTTCAGCAGATCCTGACCTTCTTCTGGGCAAACCCGTTCATCAATTCGATGATCTTCCTTGCCCTGTTCATCGGCATCTTTCTCAGTTTCCGCCAGGTTTTCAGGCTTTTCCCAGAGGTGAAGTGGGTCAATTCGCTGCAGGATGGCAGTTCGACCCAGGTGCGCCCGCCCGTGCTGCTGGCCCCCGTCGCAGGTCTTCTCCGCGAGCGGATCGGGGAAGCGGTGATCACCCCCTCCTCCATGCGCTCCATTCTCGACTCGGTCGGCAATCGTCTCGATGAAGCCAAGGACACTTCGCGCTATCTGACGGGCCTTCTGGTTTTCCTCGGCCTCATGGGGACTTTTTATGGTCTCCTTGAAACCGTGAGCTCGGTTGCCGGCGTCATCAATGCGCTCGATGTCACCTCAGCCGACAGCACTGCGCTCTTTGCCAATCTCAAGGAGGGTCTCGCCGCCCCTCTCGGCGGTATGGGCACGGCGTTCTCGTCCTCGCTTTTCGGTCTTGCCGGTTCGCTGGTCCTCGGCTTTCTCGATCTACAGACGAGCCAGGCACAAAACGCCTTCTATACCGATCTCGAAGACTGGATGACCTCCATGACCGAGCTCGATCATCCGGTCAGCGCCATGCAGGCCAATGCCGGGGGGCCCGACATGCAAGCCATGTTCGACAAGCTCGGCGCCAATATGCAGAGCCAGAACTCCTCGCAAAACGCCATCCGTGCCATGGCTGAACTGGCCCGCGGCATCGATGGCCTCGTCAAACACATCCGCACCGAGCAGGAAGACTTGCGCGCCTATATTACCGAGCAGAGCGAGACCAACAAAAAGCTCCGCAACCTCATCGAGGCCATGCTCAACGAAGACAGCAACGCCTCTGGGCGCCGGGACTAGGCCATGCCATCGAGCCGCTCGCGCCGCAGGGTAGAGGCCAATTACTGGCCGGGTTTCGTCGACGCCCTGTCGAGCTTGCTGCTCGTCATCATTTTCCTTCTGAGCCTATTCATGCTCACCCAGTTTTTCTTGGGCCAGGAGATCCAGGGACGCGATACGGCGCTGTCGCGGCTCAATAGCCAGATCGCTGAACTGACCGAATTGCTCCAGCTCGAACGCGCCAATTCTGGCGACCTCACCGACCAATTGGCCACTCTGCAGGCAACCCTCTCGAGCGCCGAGGCGCGTAATCAGGACCTGACATCGCAGTTGAGCGGCATCGGCGCGGGTCTTGGCGATCGCGACGCAACCATCGCCGGGCTCCAGGACGATCTCATCGATTCCCAAAAGCTTTCCGACGAAGCCAATGCGCAGGTGGCCCTGCTCAACCAGCAGCTGGCGGCCCTCCGCACCCAGATCGGCGCGCTGGAAGCGGCGCTGGAAGCCTCGGAGACCCGCGACACCGAATCGCGCACCCAGATCGCCGATCTTGGCCGTCGCCTCAATCTGGCCTTGGCCCAGCGCGTGCAGGACCTCTCGCGCTATCGCTCGGATTTCTTCGGCCGCTTGCGGCAGATTCTCGAAGGCCGCGCCGATGTCCGCGTCGTCGGCGACCGCTTCGTCTTCCAGTCCGAAGTGCTGTTCGATCCAGGCCAGGCAGAGATTCAGGCCGGTGGGCGTCCCGAGCTCGATGCTCTGGCTGCCGCCATTCTGCAGCTCGAACAGGAAATTCCATCCGACATCAACTGGGTGCTGCGCATCGACGGCCATACCGATAGCCGGCCGATCTCCAACGCCCGCTTCCCGTCCAACTGGGAGCTGTCCGCAGCCCGCGCCATCTCGGTCGCCCAATATCTTGTCAGCAAGGGCGTCGCCCCGGCACGCCTCGTCGCCGCCGGCTTCGGCGAATACGCCCCGCTCGATCCAGGCAACACCGAAGAAGCCTTCAGGCGCAACCGCCGCATCGAGTTCAAGCTGACTGAAGGGTGATTGGCGACGGCAAAGCCGTCAAATCGCCCCTGTGGAGCGACTTGAGCCAATAACGGGTCGAGCCATGCGCCCCCCTTGACCAGCGCCTTCACGAGCGCTGTACAAAACCGAGGTTCTCGCTTGCGCGGGACTAACGCCGTACGCTTGGACTAGATCTGCCCATCCGAGCGGAACTGCAGTTTCGCCAGTTCCGCATAGCGCCCGCCCTTGGCGACCAGCTCTTCATGCGTGCCCTGATCAATGATCTTGCCTGCTTCGAGCACCAGGATCTTGTTGGCGTCTCGAATGGTGGCGAGCCGATGCGCGATGACGAGCGTCGTGCGCCCAGCCATCAGATGCTCGAGCGCCATCTGCACGAGCCTCTCGCTCTGGGCGTCAAGCGCCGAGGTCGCTTCATCGAGGAGGAGGATCGGCGCATTCTTGAGAATGGCGCGGGCAATGGCAAGGCGCTGCTTCTGCCCGCCCGACAGCATGACGCCACGCTCGCCGACCACCGTGTGATAACCCGCCGGCAGATCGACAACAAAATCATGCACCAGCGCCGAACGCGCCGCCGCTTCGATTTCGGCATCCGTCGCATCGGGTTTGCCGAAGCGAATATTGTCCGCAATCGTGCCGGCAAAAATAGTCGGCTCCTGCTCGACATAGGCAAAGCGCTGCCGGAGATCGAAAAGCTTGGCATCGCGAATATCGACGCCATCGACCATGATCGAGCCGGCCGTGACATCATAAAAGCGCTGCAGCAAGGACAGCGTCGTCGATTTGCCCGACCCCGAAGGCCCGACCAGCGCCACCGTCTCGCCCTTGGCGACAGAGAAGGAAAGTTCGTCGAGCACCTTGCCGTTTGTCGTCGGGTCGTAGCTGAAACTGACCCGGTCGAAGGCCACCGTGCCAAGCGATGGCTGCGGCAGGGCAACTGGGTTCTTGGGGTCTTCGATTGCGGCCTCGGTATCGAGGATTTCGGTCAATCGCTCGGTGGAGCCGGCAATGGTCTGGAGCGAGCCCAGGACTTCCGAGACATTGGTAAGCGCGCCAGACGCCATCAGCGCATAGACCATGAACTGCGCCAACTGGCCGGCCGTCACCGAGCCTTCGAAAACGGCACGGGCACCCCACCAGACAAGGCCCACAAGCGCGCAGGTGCCAAGGAAAATGACGAGCGACACAAGTAAGGCGCGAGCGCTGAGGCGGCGCACTTCGGCCCTGAAACTTTCCTCGCTGTGTTCACGATAGAATTCGGATTGGCTTTCTTCCTGGGTGAAGGATTTGACCGTGCGCGGCGCACCCAGCATTTCCGTTGCCATGGCGGAGAGATCGGCCAATGCGTCCTGCGTCTTGCGCGACATGCCGCGCAGGCGGCGCGAATAAAGGACGACAGGAACGAGAATGGTCGGCACGGCGATGACGACGGCGGCCGTCAGCACCGGGCTCGTCAACACCATCATGACCAGCGCGCCGATGATCGTGACCATCGAACGGAGCACCAGCGAGAAGCTCGAGCCCACTGCGCCGCGGATAATCGCCACGTCCCCATTAAGGCGGCTCGTCAATTCGCCGACGCGATTGGTATCGAAATAGCGCGCATCGAGCCGAAGCAAATGCGAAAACACCGCCTGGCGAAGATCGGCAATGACGCGCTCGCCGATGACCGAGATGAAGTAGAAGCGCGCCCCGCTCGCAAGCGCCATCACCGCGGCAATGGCGATGATAATAAAGCCATAGCGCCCAACCATATCAAGGTTCTTCTCGATGAAGCCCTGGTCGATGACGCCGCCAAGCATGGCGGGAATTGCCAGAGACGTGATCGCCGAGGTTAGAAGAAAGAGCACGGTCAGCGTCAACCGCACGGGGTAGGCGAGCATGAACGGTAAGAGGCGCCGCAATGGCTGCAGGCGCTTGGGCTGGATCCGCACCGCCTCGATTACCTTTTCGCTATTGCTCTCTGCCGGAACGGCTTGATCGGTCATAATGCGTGCCGTTCTCTCTGGCTCAATAAGCCGCCTTGCGGCAGCGGGTTGCATATAGGCCCCGGCTAGCTGAGGAGCAACCTCGTGGACGAGGGTAAAATTGCCGCTCCCCTGCCCTTGCCTATTGAGGCTCCATTATGTAAGAAGCCGCCCAACACCAGTTTCCAGCTCTCCGGGCGCCGCGGCGCCCGTTTGATTTGAGGCGCATGCGATGAAGTCCGATATCCATCCCGACTACCACACCATCAACGTGGTCATGACCGACGGCACCACCTACCAGACCCGCTCGACCTGGGGCAAGGAAGGCGACACGCTGAACCTCGATATCGATCCCAAGACCCATCCCGCCTGGACCGGCGGCACGGGCCAGCTGATGGACCGCGGCGGCCGCGTCAGCCGCTTCAAGGAACGCTTCAAGGGCCTCGGCCTCTAGGCAATTCTTGGAAACAAGATTTCGAAAAACCCGGCCTCGTGCCGGGTTTTTTGTTGTCTTGATCGGAGCGCGTTCATCCTCAAGACGCACTAAAAGCCCCCCGGATCAGGCCCAAGGATGGCGATAAGCAGCCAGAAATGAAAATTATTCGGTGCGCTTGAACGCGGCGTGGAGGCGCGAGAACTGGTCGGCGATGCCGTTGACCTGCCCCGATGGCACTTCCGGCATCTTGCCCCGCTCGAGTTGATCGAGCTGGGTTACGCGATCGAACAGGCGATCTCCGAGATCGATGAAATCGCGCAGCTTGACCGGCAGGTGATCATAGCCGGGCCCGCCCCGTTCGGAAGGCGTTGCCGAAAACTGCACCTTTTCCTTTTCCGTGCGCGCATTTTCGCGGGAAATTTCGCCCTCGTTGACCGCCCGCTGCAGCAAAAGCCAGGAGGCAATCTGCATCAGGCGCGTCGTGAGGCGCATGGATTCGGTAGCATAAAGGAAAGCGGCTTCGCGCGGCAGGAGGCGGCTGTCTTCGCGCCCTTCCTGGTCGAGATAGGTCGCGACAGCTTCGATGAGCCCCATGCCTTCTCGATAGAGCTGGTCGAACCCGCCAGAGGCCGCGATGCGCGGCCCGAGGGAAATGGCGTGTCGGCTGTTTTCGCTGCTATCGGCCACGGTTCATCCCGGCTTTGGCGTCTCTTGCGCAATCTTCAATGCGGATGGATTGCATCCATCATGTGCCCACTATCGTAGGCACAATTGTGGCCCCCGTCACCCGTACGCGCCAAGTAAGCTCAACAAGTGGTATAGGCGCCACGCCTTTTGCGACGCTTGCGACCCCAGAAAAAGAAAAAGAGCCGTGAATCACGGCTCTCGAAGTTTACAGGGAGGCGTCAAACAGAGGGAGAACCGCTCTGAAAAATCCAGAAGATCTGAATAAGAACACCTTAACCCGAACTCGTTAATTGCGCGTTAACAAGACTCGATTTCTTAACCCTGACGCGAACCGATCCGCGTTACATACGGGCCGTCGCGCCATCGAGCAGTGTGCGGCCCGTCAGGGTAATGAGCGGGGTCCCGGCTACGGTCTCGACCCAGCCCTTGTCTTCGAGCTGGCGAAGGTGAGCCGTGCCGACCGGAAGCTGGCCGCTGGCGAGCGCCTGGAGATGCGTGACTTCCATCGGACGGACGCCTTCGAGAATTCTATCAACCTGCGGTTTCATGCCTGTTCTCCTTAAACGTCTTGTTAGCGACGGCGGAACGGAGGCTGCCAATAACGGGCGACCTGTACCTGCCACATCAATGTTTGAACCGGCGCCTCTTGCCATCCACGGTCTTTGAGATTGTCGGGGGCTGGGGCGTTGAGGGGGGTGCCGTCTTCGACCCCGGCCAGACGCAGCGCATAGACCAGAGCGCAGGTGCCGGATGTCACAAAAAGTGCAAAGATGAACAAAAGGTTCCAAGACATTGCAGGGTGGCCTCCCAAGGTAAGAAAACCTTAACCTAGGGCGCGACGCAACCGAACCTTTAGTATTGTTTAACCTTAATTGGCGGCATTGCGTCGATCAGAACTTGAAGGCGGCCTCGGCGGCTTTTCGCGTGTCGCCCCGCTCGCCTATGGCCGTTTCCAGCCGGGCGATCTCGGCCTTGAGCAAGGCAATGCGCTGTTCCAACTCGGATACCGAAAGCGCATCGAGCACCATGCCGACCTCGTGGCTCACCGGGGTTTTGCGACGCTGGTCTTCGTTTTCCATTTTGGCCTCCGGGGATAAATCTGCCACAAGTTTAATCCCATGCACTTGCCGGGCAAGCCCGGTTTGCGCCAGCATGGGTTAATGACCAGTCCTGCTTCGCTCCCAGCCACCATGTCCGTCGTCACGCTTACTGCGCCCGGCGGCCCTGAAA
>CAJYKO010000002.1 GCA_913775215.1 uncultured Devosia sp.
CTCTTTCCCTACACGACGCTCTTCCGATCTGCTCATGGAAATGGAGCGCGCACACCCGGCCGTGAAGTCGCGGCCGTGGATGGGCTTCCACGCGAAGACCAAGGCGACCCTCGATGCCGATTTCGCGCCCTGGACTCCGGGCCAGGTCAAGGAGTTCAACGACGCGCGCATCGCGACGCCGACCAATCATCGTGAGCTCTGGTATTTCGGCGTGGAGCGGCTCGAAGCCCTGAAGCACGATCTCGAGCATGGCGACGAGAGCATCGCCTCGATCCTGCAGGAGACCGACCAGGAAACAGAATATCGCAAGTTTATCGGCGGCTGGCTGCGCGACCGGGCCGGAGGCCGCTACAGCATCCCGCCCGAGGAAGAGCTCGCCGATGCCAAGCGGCCCGATCTGCGGTTTCGCGGCGCGGGGTTCGACGCGCCGGTCCCGGTCGAGCTCAAGGTCGCGGACAATTGGACGGGCCCGCATCTGTTCGAGCGCATGGAGGTCCAGCTTGGCGGAGACTATCTGCGCGACGCGCGATCGAGCCGCGGCATTTTCCTGCTCGTCTATGTCGGCATCAAGAAGAGCTGGGATTTGCCGGGCGGCGGCGGCGCCGAGAATTTCGAGGAGCTGCTCATCGCGCTGCGCCAGCATTGGGCGGTGCTCGCGAGCCAATACCCCAACGTCGAGGATCTCGCCGTCGTCGGGATCGATCTGACCCGTCGTGGCCTCGATACCAAGACGGTCAAGAAGAAGAACGAGGCGCGTAAAGCCGCGGTAAAGGCAAGCAAACCGGTCCCGGGGAGGCGGCGGGAAAGAAGGGGCTGGTTAAGCCCTGACCGGCGCTTCAGCGCGACCGGCCGACAACACCATGTCTCTGGTTTTGGTCCAATGAGAACCGCAGGTCAGGTTAGCACTGGCTGAGGCAAGGGTTGGAGATATCGCTATGACCACACGCATGCAGTTCACGTCTGTTGCCAAGATCAACTCGCTCTTCTGGATTACGTCGCTGCGGGACAATGAGGTCGGGGTGACCCGCCGCGTGCTCGATGACCTTGAGCCGCTTTGCAAATCTCGTCACCTGCCCTTCGAGCAATTCACTCCGGCAACCGCCTCCGAACTCCTGACCGCCCTTGACGCGATCGCAGCGCAAGCAAACCACGGCATGTTGCCCATCATCCATTTCGACACGCACGGCTCGTCGGACGACGGTATCCAGATTGTGCAGTCGGGGGAGTATGTCGGTTGGGCGAAGATTGCAGAGAAGCTCCGTGTCATCAACCGAATCACCGGCAATAATCTATGCGTGGTCTCGTGCGCCTGCTTCAGCTTTCAGGTGGTGAGTGAACTCGACATCAACAAGACATCTCCCTTCTTTATGCTCTTAGCGCCCGAGCAAGAGATTGCAGCCGGTGACATTGAGACCAACATCGTCAGCTTTTATCATGACGTGCTCGACAGGGAGGATATCGTCACGGCACACGAGCGCTGGTTTCCGGAGGTCCTGCGCCTCTTCCACTGTGAGAAGATGCTGGCGATCGTGCTGGCGAAATACGTTAACAATGTCGGACTCGGTCGGCAGCGGGAGAAGCGCAAGGAAGAGCTGGTGACGCGGGCTCTCAATGATGGCGTTCCGCGTAACCGGCAAAATCTTCGGAGATTGCACAAAAGGGCCGGAAACTTGATCAAAGTGAATGAAGCGCTGATCCGGCGCTTCACGCCCACCTTTCTCGCAGGGAAGGCGCCCGGCTTCACCGTCAAACAGATTAAGGACATGGTGATCGCCGCCCGCGCCAAGGGCGTGAAGCCTGAAGGTCCGTACGCGCAATAGACAGAAAGAGTCTTCGTCCAGAAGGCGCTGGAGACGCGACTGGCGCTGCAGCAGGCTGCCACACCGGCGGACGGATGATAGGACGGACGCTGCACAGGTCCGCTGGCGTCATCAGATCTCGATGCGCATTCAGTCGCCCTGCGCTGGCGCCGGCGGTCCGATGAACTCGGGACTACCATGCTGGATGTAGTAGGGTTCGCCACTGGCGGTGGAGCCGACACGCCAGCCTTCGGCGACCCAGTTCTCACGCAGCCGAGACCCTGCAGGGAACAAGCCCTTGGGCCACACGCCCTCGAATTCAAACATGGCGCCCGGCCAGACCAGCGACACAAAGCTGATGTAGTCGTCGGGGTCGTCGCCCCCGATCGATTCCGACACGACCCCGACCACGCGGCCGTGTTCGTCAAAGACGGGACCGCCGCTCATCCCGCCGACGGAGCAGGCCTCGGCGGCGAAGCACGGCGCTTTTATGCGGGGGATGCCGCCGATGTAATGGTCGGTGATGGCGCCCGTGGACGCAATCGTCGTGATGGACACGGTTGGCAGTTCCGCGGGTGCCGCACCGAAGGGCAGCACCGCGTCGGCGGGTTCGAGCCGCATGCCCAGGGTGGTCACTTCGCTCGCGACGGCCGGCAACGCGGCCGAGAGCTCGAAGTGGCAGATCGTGACTGCCTCGCCGAGTGGAAAACGCGGCGCCAGAACGAGCAGCGCCACGTCGCCGCCGACGACCGGGCTGCTGCAAGACCTCACCTCCCAAACCCGAAGCTGGTCGCCAGCCATACCGCCGGCGAAGATGCAGTGATTGGGCTCGTCGAAGTGACCCGCGTCCTGCCAATCCTTGATCGTGTGCCACGCCGTGAGCGCGATGCCCGGCGCTACAAGGAAGGCCGAGCCGTGTACGTGGGCGCCGGCGGCCGTGATGCTCTCCAGGAACAGAAGGGCGCCCCCGAAGTCTTGGAGCAGAAGCCGCGTCCGGGGACGATGGCCGTCAGGCGGTACGCGAATCCCCTGCATCCGGATCTTCTGCCCCACAAAGGGCTCTAGATCCGGTTCGAAGAGATGGCCGACAACGTCCCGCATGAAGGGACGATGACAGGCGGCGGCCGGGTATCAACCGCTTTTTGGGCAGATCGGCGATCCGAACTTTCGACGAGCCAAT
>CAJYKO010000003.1 GCA_913775215.1 uncultured Devosia sp.
GAAACTCAATCCACGCTTCCTGGCTCTCGACAATGTGCTGCTGCAGCCGCACCACGCCTCGGGTACGGTCGAAACGCGCAAGGCCATGGGCCAATTGCTGCGCGACAATCTCACCGCCCACTTTGCGGGCCGCAACCTTCTCACGCCGGTGCTCTGATGAAAGCCATCGTCATTCATGCCGCCAAGGATCTGCGCGTCGAAGATCGTCCGGTGGAAAAGCCCGGCCCCGGCGAGGTTTCGCTACGGCTGGCGACCGGCGGGGTCTGCGGCTCGGACCTGCACTATTATAATCATGGAGGCTTCGGCACGGTAAAACTGCGTGAGCCGATGGTGCTCGGCCATGAGGTTTCCGCCTTCGTCGAAGAGCTTGGCGAGGGCGTGACGGGTCTCGAACGGGGGCAGTTGGTTGCGGTGTCGCCTTCCCGGCCCTGCGGCCACTGCCGCTATTGCCAGGAGGGCCTGCAGAACCAGTGCCTCAATATGCGGTTCTATGGTTCGGCCATGCCTTTCCCCCACATTCAGGGCGCTTTCCGCGAGCAGTTGGTCGCATTGGCGAGCCAGTGCGTCGTTGCGGATGGTTTGAGTGCCGGTGAGGCGGCCATGGCCGAACCGCTGGCGGTGACGCTACATGCGACGCGCCGCGCGGGACAGTTGTTCGGCAAGCGCGTGCTGGTGACGGGTTGCGGCCCTATTGGTGTGCTCTCAATTCTCGCGGCACGCCGCGCGGGGGCCGCAGAAATCGTGGCGACCGATCTTTCGGATTTCACTCTTGCTATCGCCAAATCTGCAGGGGCCGATCGCGTCATCAACACGGCCAAGGCGCGCGATGGCCTGGCGCCCTATGGCGCCGACAAAGGTTATTTCGACGTGCTCTATGAATGCTCCGGCGCGGCCCCGGCCCTAGCCTCGGGCATCGGCGCCTTGCGGCCGCGTGGGATCATCCTGCAACTTGGGCTTGGCGGCGATATGACCATCCCGATGCAGATGCTGACTTCCAAGGAACTTGACCTGCGCGGCTCGTTCCGCTTCCACGAGGAATTTGCCATTGGCGTCGAGCTGATGCGGAAAAAGCTGATCGACGTGAAGCATTTGATCACCCATTCGGTGCCGCTCGCTGAAGCAGAGTCGGCATTCAAGCTGGCTTCGGATCGCTCTTCGGCCATGAAGGCGCAGATCACCTTCGCGAGTGCCTGATTAGTTGTCCGGCATTTCGACCGCGGCGGTGCGCCCCGGTCGGAACACCCGGACGAATTCCTGCACGATGATGCGCTCTGCTTCCGAGAGTTCGCGATCGGCGGAGAAAATCACCGAAAGCGCGCCGGAAAGCTCCTCATGACGGATCGGCACGGCGATCAGATTGCCGGCCTCAATATCGGCACGCACCGATGACGGCGGCAGGATGGTGCAGAGCGGCGCCTGGCGCACCATGGCAATGGCCAGCGCCAGCGAGCCGACTTCGACCACCGTCTTGAGGCGCAGGCCACGTTCGCGGGCAGCATCGGCAAAACTCTGGTGAATGCTGAGATGCTGGCGGCCGAGAACGAGGGGCAAGGCCGCCGTCTCCTCTATTCCCAATTCCTTGCGGCCGCCAAAACTGATCGCGGGATTGCCGATGACGCAGAGCGGCTCGGTGGGACCGAGGCGAATGCGCGCAACCTGGGCCTGCACCATGCCGACCAGCGCCAAATTGAGATCGCCGGAGCGCACATGCTCGTGGAGCATGGTGTTGGAGCTTTCAACGATCTGTAATTGCCAATCCGGGTGGCGCGTGTGGATGCGCGTCATGACATGGGCGATCTTTTCGGTCAGGACGCTGTCGTGACCCGAGCTAGGCAATGTGCCGATCGTGACACGCGCTTCCGAATGCGCGGCAATGTCATGGGCCTTGCGGACGATCCAGTCCTGCCGCTCTTCGATCACCACCGTCTGCGATCGAACATCCTCGCCCCGAGGCGAGAGTGTCGCCCCCTCCTCTGTGCGCTGCAGGAGCGGTCCGCCGATGGCCTCTTCCATCTGGGAGATATGCTTTGAGGCAGAAGACTGCGCAGTATTGGCAACGCGGGCAGCGGCGGAAATGCTGCCGGTCTGGGCGACGAGATTGAAGAAGTGGATCTGGCGCGTGGTGAGACGGGGGGTAAAAACCGCGCCTTCTTCATCAACGAGATTGCGCCGCATCGCTTCGAGGAAGGCTTTTCCATAATGCCTCGCTGCCCCAGCCGTTTCGCCATAGAGCGAGGAGACAAAGTGGGGTTTAAACGGCTCTTCTTCGTGTCGGGCGAGACCGAGCCGTCGCGGCATAAGATTGGCCGGCATCAGAAGGCGTGTTTGCGGCTGATCGCGCAGGATGGCCGAGACCTGCGCCGGTTCCTCGTCGCGATAGCGCAGGCGATCGGCAAAGCCGTGCTCGGTGGCAAAGCGGGTCATGGCATCGATGATCTCGCGCCGCATGCGAAGGAGCGTCACGCGCTCGTCTGCCCGGAACGTGTCGACATGGCTGCCCTTGCTGCCAACGACGATCCAGGGGTCGTCGTAAAGGTGGACGGCGTTGCGGCCAACCGAAGCTGCCGTGCCATAAAAGATGCGCAGCTGGCCCGCCTTGCCCGGCAGTCGCTCGCTCTGGGCAAGGCCGGTGGGATCGCCGATATCGTCGTCATCGAGCCCCGAAAAGTGCCAATCTACCAGAAGCTCGGGCGCCGTGGCGATCATTTGCTGCGAGGTGCGCAACAGGGCCTTGGATACGCGTCCGATCGCGAAGTTGAGATCGAGGTGGACGGAGAGCTTGACCATGCGGCGACCGGGCTCGAACCGGGTCTCGCGCGTGTGCTGCTCAAGATAAAGAAGGTGGGCGCCGGTACGAAAGAGCCAGAAGGCGGAAGGCAGGAGATCGAGACCACCACCGCGACGCTCGAAGAGTTTGAGGCCCAACCGGTCTTCGAGGCCATGAAGGGCGATGCTGAGCGCCGAGGGCGTCTGGCCGAGGTGCTTCGCCGCATCGACAAGGCGCGGGGACTGGCAGGCGAGCACGAACTTTGACAGCAGGGAAAGTTCGACGCCAGCCTTATCCATGAGGGGCAGCATAGAGCCGGCCATGGTCGTACTCAAGCTGGCTGAAGTTCTGGATGTGAGGTGAGGCCCGCGACGTGCGCGGGCCCCAAATAGGCCTAGTTCAGCGCGCCGACGGCGCCTTCGGCAGCCGCAAGGACGCCGCCTTCGGTGAGGAGCTTGATCATCGGGACGATCTGATCCTGCATATAGCCATCCTGCTCCTGGAGCGGGACGACATCGGAGACGGCATCATAGATCGCCTGGGTGCCCGCGCCGAGGGCGAATTGGCCGAGCGCATCGCGCGTGAGAAAGATCGCCTTGGTGGCAAGGAGGCATTCGACGGCGACGATCTTGGGCATATTGCTCAGCACCTGCTGGGCCTTGCGGCAGGACCAGGCGGCCATCGAAACGTGATCTTCCTGGCTAGACTTGGTCGGGATGGTATCGGCGACCGATGGAAAAGCCAGAGTCTTGTTTTCCGAGGCGACAGCGGCGGCAGCAGTCGAGAGGATGCCATAGCCATAGTTGAGGCCGATCGGGCGGCCGGCAAGGTTGGGCGGCAGGCCATAGTTCAGCGTCGTGTCGCAGAGCGCAAAGAGGCGCCGCTCGGAGATATTGCCGATTTCGATGAGCGCGATGGCGAGGATATCCATGGCGAAGGCGATCGGCTCGCAGTGGAAATTGCCGCCCGAGAGGAATTCGAGCGCGCCGGCTTCATTCCAGAAAACCAGCGGATTGTCGGTCGCGGCATTGAGCTCGCGGGTCATCAGCGTCTTGGCGTGTTCGAGCTGGTCGCGGCACGAGCCATGCACCTGCGGCAGGCAGCGGAAGGAATACTGATCCTGCACGCGGGCATGGTGGACGGGGTGAAGGATATCGTCTTCGAGGCGTACGGCGCGGGAGGATTCCGAGGTGCGGCGCGAGCCCTTGATCATGCGGCGCACGTTTTCGGCGGCATTGATCTGGCCAGGCTGCTTGCGAACTTCGTGAATACGCGCGTCGAACGCGGCCTGTTCGCCACGAATGGCCTCAAGGCTGAGCGAACCGATGGCGTCGACCGTCTTCATCAGCTGCTCGGCATCCCAGATGGTCAGCGAGCCCATGCCGGCGCAGAGGCTGTTGCCATTGATGAGGGCGAGGCAATCCTTGGCCTTGAGATCGAACTTGGTCGGGGAAATACCAGCCAGTTCGAGGGCCTTGGGGGCAGCCATGCGTTCGCCCTTATAGTAGGCCTCGGCCTTTTCGTAGCCGATCAGCACCGAAACCATGTGGGCGAGCGGAGCGAGATCGCCCGAGGCGCCGACCGAACCCTGGATCGGCACGACCGGATGGACGCCATTGTTGAGCATGGCGACGAGACGATCGACGACTTCGATGCGGAGGCCCGAAACGCCGACGCAAAAGGCATTGATGCGCACGGCCATCATGGCGCGTACGATTTCTTCCGAGGCCGGTTCGCCCATGCCTGAGCAGTGCGAGAGGACGATATTGAGCTGGAACTGCTCGTTATCGGCCTGGTTGATCTTATAATCCTTGAGCTTGCCGACGCCGGTATTGAAGCCATAGGTGGCCGGGGCATTTTCGGTGAGCCAGTTTTCCTCGATATAGGCGCGCTTCTTGACGATCTCGGCGCGGGCCTCGGGGGCCAGCTCGACCTTGACGCCTTCGCGGGCGATGCGGACGACCTGCTCGATGGTGAGGCTGTTGCCGTCGAGGATAATACTGCTCATTCTTTTATTCCTAGGTGGGGGCGCTGTTGCGCCAAAAGTCAGGCCGCGGGGGCGAGCGGCTTTTGATCAAGGGTTGAAAGGGTCAGCGCCAAGACGTCGGCGGCGCGGGCGATGGATTCGGTATCGGTCCACTCTTCGGGGGCATGGCTGATGCCGCCCTTGGAGGGCACGAAAATCATGGCGGCCGGGGCAATGCGCGCAACAAAGGCCGCGTCATGACCGGCGCCGGACGCGAGCGGACGGGTGGCAAGGCCATGGATTTCGGCGGCGTCGCGGATGATGCCCTGGAGGCGCTGATCGCAAAGGACAGCGAAAGTGCGGCTCAGGCGCTCGGTTGCAGCAACGCGGCAGCCTTCTGCTGAGGCGGCGTTCTGAGCCAAAGTGTCCATGGTGGCGAGATAGTCATCCATCGCTGCGTCGTTTTCGGCGCGGATATCGACGATGGCTTCGGCGGCGCCCGGCACGACATTGGCGCCATTTGGCTCGAATTTGATGACGCCGATGGTGGCGGTGAAATGGCCCCTGCCCTTTTCGGCTTCGGCGCGGGCAGCATCGCGGAGCGAGAGCAGCAGGCGCGACATCGCCATGCCGGCATCGGCGCGCATGGTCATTGGCACCGTGCCGGCGTGACCGGCTTCGCCTTCGAGGCGGATGCGGACGCGGGCGATGCCGGCAATGCCGCTGACGACGCCGAGGGGAATGGCTTCGGCTTCAAGGACAGGGCCTTGCTCGATATGGATCTCGACAAAGGCCGCGACATCGGAATGAAGCTTGCCGCCGAGGCGCGCGGGGTCGCCCCCCATGCGGGTAATGGCGGTGTCGAGCCGCTCTTGGTCCGGCCCGATCATGGCGAGATGGTCTGGCGTCAAGGCGCCGACCATGCCGCGGCTGCCGACGCAGGAGAGGCCCCATTCGCTGGGTTCTTCGGCGAGGAAATCGACGAGATCGATTGAATGTTTTAGCGTGTAGCCAGCGTCCCGTAGGGCGCGGATGGCGGCTAGGCCGGAGAGGATACCGGCAATGCCGTCGAAACGGCCGCCGCTTGGCACGGTGTCGCTATGGGAACCAGTCATCAAGGCGGGGGCAGACGCATCGGCGCCTTGCCAGCGGCCAATGAGGTTGCCGGCGGCGTCGATGTGCGTGGCAAGACCTTCTTCGGCGAAGCGCTTAGCGAGATAATCGCGTCCCTTCAGGAACATGAGCGTGAAGGATCGCCTAGTCCAGGGTTTGCCGGGCTCGGTGAGCGCCGCCAGCGCGTCGAGATCGCGCTGGAGCTGCTCGCGATCCACCTTGAGCGGGGTGTTGATGCCGGGGAGGTTCATGCCGCGATCGCCGGGGTGACGCGGTTGGGCTTGATGAAGCGGCCGTTGCCGGGCTGGGCCAGGACATTGGTGCCGTCAAAGACGAGATCGCCGCGGAGGAATGTCGCGACCGGCGCGTGGCGGATGAGGCGGCCTTCATAGGGGCTCCAGCCGACCACGTTATGGCCGCTGGCAGAGGGGTCGTAGTAGCGCGGGCGTTCAGTGAAGACGGCGAAGTCGGCGTCGAGACCGATGCCGAAGCCGCCCTTCTGGTCGGCGATGCGGAAAAGGCGTGCCGGGTTGGATGCCAGCAGCTTTGCGGCATGTGTCAGCGGCAGGTTGCGGTCGGTGAGGCCGTCGAGGAGAAGACTGGGGAGTACTTCAAGGCTCGGCATGCCCGAGGCATTTTCAAGCATAACCGGGGACGACTTGCGTTCAAGGCCCCACGAGACGTGATCGGTCGAGACGATGGTGATGTGGCCGGCAGCCAGATGCTGCCAGAGCTTCTCACGCTCGGCGGCGGAGCGGATCGGCGGATTGCACTTGGCGCGGCCGAGCATGCGCGACACATCCTCTTCCTCGCTGCAGACGAGATAGTGGATGCAGGCTTCGATGGTCGCATCGACGCCCTGAGCGCGATAGGCCTGAGCGATGTCGTAACCGCGGCCGACCGAGCAGTGAACGATATGGGCCGAAGCGCCGGTCGCCTGCGCGATCTCATAGACTTCGGCGATGGCGAGGGTTTCAGCGATCGGTGGGCGGGATTCGCCATGGGTGCGATAATCGGAGCGGCCCGTTGCCTTGATGGCCTCGCTCCAGACCTGAACGCATTCATCGTTTTCGTTGTGGACGCCGGCGATCAGGCCGGTCTTTGCGACCTCGGTAAAGGCGGCATGGAGCAGCGGCGTCGGGATGCGCGGGAAGCGGGTTGAATCGGTGTTGAAGGTCGAAAACTTGAAGGAGGCGGCACCCGCTTCGGCCATTTCGGCGATATGGACAGGGCCATGCGCCGGATTGATCGTGCCATAGAGCGCGAAATCGACCCGAGCCTGTTCGCCGGCACTGCGCGCCTTTTCGCGGATCATGTCGCCCGTTGAGATGAGAAGGCCGGCGTCATAGGGCATGTCGACGATGGTGGTGACACCGCCGGCAGCGGCCGAACGCGTCGACCAGATGAAATCCTCCTGATCCTTTTGCGAGCGCGAATGGACCTGCCCGTCGATGACGCCAGGGAGGACGATGGCGTCGCCGAAATCGTGGAAATCTTTTGCCGCAGGCGCCGTACCGGAGCCGAGCATTGCGATTTTGCCATCGCGCACGGCGGCAAAGCCGCGCTCGACGATGCCGTCTTCGCCGACGAACCGGCCCTGGATGACTTTATCGAAATCACTCATGATTTTTGCTCCGTTCAATCCAGCGCCGCGACCGGCGCAACCTCGGCATCATAGGCGATATCGAAGGTCTGCAAGAACTGCGTGGCGATGTCGGTGGGCACGCCGCGCAGCGCGAGATATTGGCTGGCTGCCATGCCGCCCTCGCCGCTTGCGGCGGGAAAAGCTTCGGCGAGACGCTGGACATGCAGTCGCTCGGCTTCAAGTTCGAGGCGCTTGATGTCGTCGCGCAGCGCCTGTTCGGATGGCGCGGTAAAACGCCCCTTCATAGCCTGGCGGGCGCGGCGCAGCGGTTCGATGGCGGCAGCGCGCCAGTCTTCGCTCTCGATCACCAGCACATCGAGATTTTCCGACGCAATGTCATGGCCGAAGCGATCGGCAATGCAGAGCACCAAGAGCAGCGGCACATCGACACTGAACCGCTCCTGCATCTCGAGACATGCGCGGCCGAGCGCGGGGTCGCGATAGGCGGCGCACATGTCGGGCCAGACGCGCTGGAGAAAGCCGGGATTGCTCATCGGTCCGCCCTCACGCCGCCATGCCGGACGCCGGTTCATCATGCGGATGATGGCACGCGACCATCTGGCCACCGGGCGCGGTCCGCAAGGTTGGAACGACCTCAGCGCAGATTTCGGTGGCGCGTGGGCAACGGCTGCGGAAGGCGCAGCCGCCCTGTGGCCGGTTGCGCGAGGGCATCACGGTGCGCTTGCCATCGGGCTCGATTTTTCGCGTGGCATCGACCACGGGAACGGCTTCAAGCAATGTGCGCGTATAGGGATGCGCCGGACGGGTGTAGATCTGTGGGCCGGTCCCGATCTCTACGATTCGGCCCATGTAAAGCACGGCCACGCGGTCGCTGACATTCTTCACCACAGCGAGGTCGTGGGAGATAAAGATCAGCGCGAGGTTGCGATTTTCGCGAATGTCCTGCAGCAGGTTGATGACTTGCGCCTGCACCGACACGTCGAGCGAAGCGACCGGTTCATCGCAGACGATGAGTTCGGGCTCGACCGCGAGCGAGCGGGCAATGGCGATGCGCTGGCACTGGCCGCCGGAAAACTGATGCGGCTTGCGCCCGGCAACGAGATCGATGTCGAAGCCGACATCGGCGAGAGCGGACTGCACGCGCGCCTTGCGTTCGCCGGCGGGCTTGCCCTGGATCACGAGGCCTTCGGCAACGATGTCCTCGACATTGCGGCGCGGGTTGAAGGACGAGAGCGGGTCCTGGAAAATCATCTGCAGGCGATCGCGCATGCGGCGCATGTCTTCGCTTGGCAGAGTGATGAGGTCCTGGCCCTTGTAGCGCACCGAACCCTTGGCAGTCGTATTGGCATTGGGCAGGAGGCGTAGCAGAGCGCGGCCGATCGTGGTCTTGCCGCTGCCGCTTTCGCCGACGAGGCCCAGGGTTTCCCCCGCTCCGACAGTGAAGGAGACGTCATCGACCGCCTTCATTTCCTTGCCGGCGCGGGTGAAGCTGACGGAAAGGTTCTGGACCTCGAGAATGGCGTCACTGGACATGGGCAACCTCCTGCGGCGCCGGGCGCGGCAGTTCTGCCAGCGGGAAATGGCAGGCAAAGCGATGGTCGGGGTGAATGCCCGCGGACATGGGCGGCATGATCTCGTGGCAGACAGCTTGGGCCGACGGGCAGCGCGGCGCGAAGGGGCAACCGGCGGGACGATTGGCAAGGTTGGGCGGCTGGCCGGGAATAGTGCGGAGGCGCGTGTGTGCCGGCTGGTCCATCGCAGGCATGGCCGAGAGCAGCGCTTCAGTATAGCGATGGCGCGGATTGCGGAAGACTTCAGCGGTCGGGCCATATTCGACGACATTGCCCCCATAGAGCACGAGGATTTCGTCCGTGCGGCCGGCGACGACGCCGAGATTGTGCGAGACGAGGATCATCGACATCTGCCGCTCGGCCTGGATGGTCTGGAGCAGGTCCAGCACTTCCTTTTGCACGGTGACGTCGAGCGCCGTCGTCGCCTCGTCGGCGATGAGCAGATCAGGCTGGCAGATGAGGGCAGCCGCGATCATGATGCGCTGCTTCATGCCGCCCGAGAACTGATGCGGATAATAGTCGTAGCAATCCTCGGGGTCGGGAATACCGACGAAGGACAAAAGCTCAATGGCGCGCGACCGGGCATCGGCCTTGCTCAGGCCCATATGGATGCAGCCGGCTTCCTCGATCTGGCGTCCGATCTGGACGAACGGATTGAGCGAGGTCATCGGGTTCTGGAAGACGATACCGACCTTGCGGCCGATCAGCCAGGCCCGTTGCTTAGGCTTGAGCGCGAGGAGGTCCTGACCGTCCAGTTCGATCCGGCCCTTGGTCTTGAGCCCCTTGGGAGCGATGCCCATTATAGCCTTGACCAGCATGGACTTGCCGGCACCGGATTCACCGACGATCCCGAGGGCGCGGCGGGGCGCGAGGGTAAAGTTGATGTCTTGGAGGATCTGCAGGGGACCAGAAACGGAGTCCATCTCGCAGGTCATGGCCGCGCAGGAGAGGATCGGGCGAGCAGCTTCGGAATACATCTCAGCTCTCCCGTTCGCGACTGTTGAGGCGCTGGGCGAGATAGTCGCCGATGGTGTTAAAGGCATAGACGGTCAAGACGATGGCGAGCACGGGCCCGACGATGAGAATGGGGAAGCGGCTCAAGAGATCGGTGGAGCTGGCGATCATGCCGCCCCAGCTCGGCGCGGGCGCGGGGATGCCATAGCCGAGAAAGCTCAGCGAGCCTTCGGTGATGATCAGGCCCGCCATCAGCGTCGGCATGACGGCGGTCAGAGCCGGAATGAGATTGGGCAGGATTTCCTTGAGGAGGATACGGCCATCGGTAGCGCCCATGGCACGGGCGGCGAGCACATAGTCGCGGTTACTCTGCGAAATGACGCCGGCCTTGGCGACGCGGGCATAGGTGCCGATATCGAAAATACCGAGGACGACAATGATGGTGACGACAGACGGCCCGGTGACGGCGACGAAGGCGAGCACGACCAGCGTCGAGGGCATGGCGGCAAGCGCATTGGCGAAGAGATCGACGCCGCGTTCGAAAATGCCGCGATAATAGCCCGCGAGCATGCCGAGCAGCAGTCCGGCGACGAGAGCGATCGTCGTCGAGATGGCGACGATCATCATCGAGGTCCGCGCGCCATAGAGCACCCGCGAAAAGATGCTGCGGCCGATGTCATCGGTGCCAAGGAGGCCATTGAGCGACCATTCCGGCAGGGCCGAGAAATCGCCATAGGGCAGTTTTGGGCTGACCAAGCCGGGGATAAAATCGACGAAAAGCGCGATCAGGACCAGAAGGACGAGAAAGATCGCCGCCAGCATTTCGAAGGGTGAGGCGCCGGGCAGTTTCAGGCGGCTCGACCAAGGCATGGCCTGACGCACGATCTCGCCGAGCTTGGCATCTGGGCCAGGCTTGAAGACGGGGGAATTACCGATATCGGTCATGATACTTTCACCCGCGGGTCGATGAGCGCGTAGCCGAGATCGACCAGCATGAAGACGATGACGAAGATGACGACCGTGAGCGAGAGGATGGCCTGGACAAGCGGAATGTCATGGCTTTTGACGGCGCTCAAAATGGTCCAGCCGATCCCCGGCACGGCAAAATAGCTTTCGACGACGAAGGAGCCGGCCAGCATATAGGTCAGCGACAGGCCCATAACCGTCAGGATCTGCGGCATGGCGGGACGCAGGGCGTGATGGAAGAGGATGTAGCCGAGCGGCAGGCCCTTGGCGCGGGCGACGGCGATATAGTCTTCCTGCAGCGTCGTGACGAATTCGTTGCGCGCCACGCGGTAGAGATAGGCCGTCTGGTGCATGCTGAGGCAGAGGACCGGCAGCGCCACATACCAGAGATTGGCCACGGGATTTTCGGTGAACTTGGCCCAGCCTGTCGCCGGGAACCAGCGCAGCACCATGGCGAAGAGATAAGAAAACAAGACGACGATCACGAAGGTCGGCACGGCGAGCAGCACCGTCGAGATCGAGCGCATCACTTTATCGGCGAGCTTGTTGGGATGGCTCGCGGTATACATGGCGATCGGAATGCCGATCAGCGACACGGCCATGGCAAGGAAGGCGATTTCGAAGGTAACGGCGGCGCGTTCAAGCACGACGCCGAGAATGGGCTGCTGGCTGAAAAGGGTGAGGCCCAGATCGCCGCGGAGGAGATCGCCAAGCCAGCTCAGATAGCGCTGCCAGACCGGTAGATCATAGCCATATTGGGCATTAAGCGCCGCGATCTGCTCGGGCGTTGCGTAATCGCCGAGGATCAGCTGCGCCGCCGAGCCTGGCGCCAGGCTTGAAAGGGCGGTCGCGCTGAAAGTCACCAGCAGGAAGACGAGCACGCCGGTGATCAATCGCGTCGATATGGCCCTAAAATAGGGCATTGCGCTGTTCAGCACGTCAGTTCCCTTTCCTGTTCCGGCGGCGAGTTTGGACACCCACCGCCACCTTTGCATTCGAGATGAGTGGCGCTCAGATGCGCTTCCACTCTTCTTCCGCGTCCATCCAGCCGATGTCGCGTTCGAGCAGGTTCCGCTGCTCTTCCTTGGAGTAGCCACCCATGTCGTGCTCGTCGGAATAGCGGGTGCTCTGCTCGGCAAAGACGCGCTTGCCGAAATCCATCATCCCGTACATCGAGCCCTTTTCGAGGTAGTGCATGGTGACGAGGTTGAAGCCGAGTGCGCCGATGTCGTCGAGTTCAACGAACGGCTTGCCGTTGACCCAGGCGATGTCGCCAAACATCTTCCAGCCCGGCAGCGCCGCGTTCACCTTCTTGCACTCTTCAAGCGTGCGCAGGCCATGGACATAGGTCATTTCTGCGCCCAGTTCCTCGGCCTTGACGCAGCGCTCGATGGCGTCATCGAGGCCCTTTTCGAGCTTGGACTCGGTGCGCGCGATGACGACGCAATCGGTATCGGCGCAGGCGTCGAGCGCCGCCTTGATCTTGGCGAGCCAGAGCTCCTGGGAAATCACGGGGTGCTCGATATTGCCGTCGAGCTTGCCTTCGAGCGTCGCCTTTTCCATGGCGCGGCCGAAGCGGGCATAGCCGCGCTCATTGGGCGTATCTTCGAGGAGGATTGCGGCAGCGCCGGCCTTGGCGAGGCGGCGGCATGTACGATAGGCCTGGGCCACGTCACCGAAGCAATCGTCGGCGTCGATAATCAGCGGCAGCGGGGAATAATCGGAAATGCGGTCGGTCGCCCAGACCAGTTCTTCCTGGTTATGCAGGCCCATATCCGGCACGCCCGACATCGAAAAGCCGAGCGACGCACCGCTGAGAAGTATGGCTTCGAAACCAGCCATTTCCGCTGCCTTGGCCGAGTAGCAATCCCAGACGCAAGGGGTGAAGACCTGCTTCTCGCCGAAGAGCTGGCGGAAGGTTTTTCTGGGGCGTTTGTCGAACATGAGATGACCTTCAGGGTGTCATTGGCGGGCACAGGTTTGCACCCCAATCGAGGGCCGGTGCCGCGGGGAGGCGCGGCACCGTTTGCTCCGTCACGAGGGAAGAACGGAGCGGTGTAGGCTAGAGCTTATTTCGCGGCGCAGGCGTCTTCACAGACATAGAGATACTGCTTCTGCAAGATGCCGCCATTGGACGGCACGATACCGCCGGTATTGTCGCGGAGCAGCAGATAGCGGGTTTCCGAGCCGAAGATGTAGAGCGGCAGATCTTCCGCGACGACCTTCTGCACGTCGGTATAGGCAGCCTTGACCTGAGCCTGATCCATCGTCGCATTGGCGGCATTGAGATAGCCGTCCATCGCTTCGCTCGAATATTGTCCCCAGTTGTCGACGCCCCCGGTCTTCAAGAGGTTCGAGATGATCGGCTCGGCGCCATTGGCCACGAGCACGCCACCATCGACGCAGAGGTCGAAATTGACCTGGGTCTGGCACTGCGGCTTGAGCATCGCCTGATCGACGAGTTCGAGCTCGACTTCCACGTTTTCGTAGGCTGACAGCACCTGCTGCAGGTACGAAGCAAGACGCTTCAGATCCGAGTTCGAATAGGTGACGAGCTTCATCTTGAACGGCTTGCCGTCGGCAGCCAGTTCGTTGAAGAGCTCCTGCGCCTTTTCCGGATCGTAGGTCGGCAGGGTGTATTCGGTCTGGTAGTAGGGCGAGGCTTCGGTGAAATAGTTGGTCGGGGTCACATAGCCATCGACCTGGGTATAGGCCTGCATCAGGCGCGCCGGATCGACGGCATGATAGAAGGCTTCGCGGGCGCGATGATCGGTGAAGCTGCCGGCAACCTGGTTGAAATAGGCGCGATAAAGACCCGGGATCGGGATTTCATGCGTCGTCACGCCGGGCGCTTCGGCATTGGCGCCGAACTGGTACGGGTAGCCCGCCATCATCTGCGCGCCGCCCTGAACCACAGTCGAGATACGGCTATTGGTTTCCGGGATGATCGCGAATTTCAGCGTGTCGAGATAGGGGCGCGGCTGGTCCCAATAGTCCGGATTGCGCTTAAACGAGAGCGAAATGCCCTGGTCCCAGCTTTCGAAAAGGAAGGGGCCAGCGCCAACCGGCTTGATGGCGGCCTTGTCCGAGCCTGCAGCTTCGAGCGCTGCTGGCGAAGCCACGAAGGGGGCGGACTGGGCGACGGTCGAGCCAAAATTGCGGTTCGGGGTCGGCAGGGTGATCTCGATGGTCAGCGGGTCGATGATCTTGACGCCGTCGATCCATGACGAAACGAAGGGTTGAGCGGGGGCCAGCGTATCGGGATTGGCAGCGCGCTTCCAGTTGTAGACCACAGCTTCAGCATCATAGGCATTGCCGTCGGTGAACTTCACGTTCGGGCGCAGCTTAAGGGTCCAGACCTTGGCGTCGTCGCTGGTCAGGCTTTCGGCCATGCCACCCTGAACCTTGCCTTCGAGATCGACATAGACGAGGAACCCATAGACAGCGTCCAGCTGATCCATCGGACCGCCTGGGAAGGTGCCCGAGGTGACCGCCGGGTCCCAGCTCTTGATGTCGGAGCCGGCGATGATGGTCATTTCGCCGCCGCTCACGGGCTTTTCTTCGGCCTGAGCAAAGGCGCTGCTGGTCATGCCGGTAAAAACCGAAGTGCCGAGCAGAGCGAGGGCAAGCGCGGCAGCTCGGCCCATGCGGGCGGCGCGCGACTTGCCGGTAGTCGTCAGATTGTTCATGTGTTTCTCCATTTTTTTGGCCTCCTTTCTCCAGAGGAAGCCCGTTCCCTTGTTCTTGCTGGCTGAGGCGGCCAGCGGATGCATCCCTGACTAGCTCAGACCTCCTTCTTTCCATCGGCGCACACCGGGGTGGTCGAGATCGAAAAGGTCCAGAGCGCGCCCCACCGTCTGGCTCACCAGATCGTCGAGCGTCTTGGGACGGGTATAGAAGCTGGGCACGGGCGGCATGATAATCGCCCCGCTCCGCGTTGCCGTGTCCATCAACGCGATGTGACCGGCGTGAAGTGGCGTCTCGCGCACCATGAGGACGAGCTTGCGACGCTCCTTTAGGCAAACGTCGGCGGCCCGCGAAATGAGATCGTCGGAATAGCAATGCGCCACCGCGCTCAGCGTCTTGATCGAGCACGGGGCGACCAGCATGCCTTCGCATTTGAACGATCCGGACGCGACGGCTGCCCCAATATCCCTGTGCGGATAGGTGACGTCCGCGAGTGCCCGGATTTCTTCGGCAGAGCCGACGACACCCTCTTCTATGGCAGTGCGCACGCCCGCACTCGACATGATGAGATGCGTCTCGATGCCCTCGATTTCGCGCAGCATCCTAAGCGCCTGAACCCCATAGCAAGCGCCGGAGGCTCCAGTAATCGCCACGATCATACGGCGCTTGTGCATGGTTCAGCGCCCCTTGGCCTGGGCACGCGCTAGAACGGCACGCATGCGCTCGTAAGAGGCTTCCGGCGGCAACGCCTTGTCGAAGCCCTCCTTGCGGTCGGACTGGCGAATGGTCGCGTCATAGCCGACCTTGGCAACCATACCGCCCGACTCCTGCGGCTCGGACCGATCGGCAGGCAGATCGGTGACGATCAGCACGTCGCGCTCGGCGCGCATGCGGGTCGACTTGGCCAGTTCCACCGCCTCGGTGTCCCACGGGTCAACATCGCTATCGACGATGGTGATGTTCTTTATGATGCTGACGGCGCCCCAGCAGATCGCCATGGCGCGGCGCGCCTGACCGGGACGCGGATTGTGAATTTGCACCACGACATTGTTGCGGCCCGAGCCGGAGGCGGTGACGGCCACTTCGCCGACATTATGGATCGAGCGCGACAGCTGCGCCTTGAGACTCGCGGCGATTGGAATGGCACCGAGATAGATGTGTTCGGCATGGTAGCCCGGCTCGATCACCTGGAACATGGCATCTTCCCGCCGCGTCATGCGGTGGAAGGTGGCAAGAACGCCGACGCCATAATCCTCGTACATACCGTGATATTCCGAGACATAGCCCTCTTCGATGGGCTTATCGGCATGGATAAAGCCTTCGAGGACGATCTCTGCATCTGCCGGCACGAGGATATCATTGGTGAGGCATTTCGTGACGCGCACGGGCGCGCCGAGCAGGGCACCAGCACAATGCAGTTCATCGTCGCCAAGGCCGAGATAAAGACAGGCGGCCAGCTGAATGGCTGGATGCGCGCCGAGCACCACGGCGAAGGGCAAGGGCTTACCGATGGCCGCAGCCTTCCGGGCCATGATCGCGAGGTGATGGTTCGGCGCAATGCCGATCAACGCCTCGGTGGGACTCAGAATCTTGAGGCGCGCATAGGAAGCATTGCCAAGGCCGGTTTCGGGATCAACCGCAACCATCATGCCGGCGCTGATATAGGGCCCGGTTTCCTTGGCGAAGAATGTCGGAACAGGGAGGCGCGCAAGAACGCCATCGGCACAGTCGACCTGCTGGACAGGTGCATTTTCGACGACCACGGGCGCAACCGGCTTTTTGACCGAGGCCAGCAAGGTGTCCTGAATCTGATCCGGTTCGACGCCCAGTGCCAAGGCGATACGCTTGCGATCGGAGAGGAGATTGCCGAACGCGGAAAGGTCCGAACCCTTGAGCTTACGGGCAATGACTGCCTTGGTATCGTGGGTCAGTGACAGCAGAGCGGAAAGATCGAAACGCGGATCGACTTCTTCGCCGACGACCAGGAGTTCGCCCTGACTCTCGAGTTGGCTCAGCATCGGCCTGCACGACTGATCGTTCACATCAAGTTGGGAAAGATTCTCGGTCCGAGGCGAAATATTCGCCATTGCTGAAACGCTAGCCAAAACCTGCACCTCACCGCCCTCTGTCTATTTCTTGAGCATGGAGGGATCAGGGCGACGTGAGTAGACAGAGTTCCCTTAATTTAGATATCGAGAATTTTTATGTGTTAATGTACGATCACGATGGGTCCGGCGCGGGGCATTGCCTGCGCTAGAGCCCAATAGGCCCTCGACTGACGCTATGGCTCTCAGCGCAGTTTGGCTGGCATCATCTTTGGCTTAAATAACAGCCGCCCTCGGCCGATAGGCGCCTTCCAGTTCCGATATGTCGTCCTGGCTGAGCTTAAGAGAGAGCGCAGCCACTGCGTCTTGCAGGTGATGCTGCTTGGATGCACCAATGATCGGGGCTGTGACCAAGGGATTTTGCAGAACCCAGGCGAGAGCAACCTGAGACATCGCCACACCATGGCGTTCTGCGACCGCCTCGACTGCGTTGACGATACCCCGATCCATTTCTGCGGTGTCGCCATAGACTTTTGGGATGACATTGTCTGTGCCAGAACGGTTCGTGGCTTGTCCCCATGGACGGGTCAGAAGACCCCTGCCCTGCGGGCTCCATGGGATAATGCCAACGCCCTGATCGGCGCAGAGCGGCAGCATTTCGCGCTCTTCTTCCCGATAGAGCAAGCTAAGCTGGTTCTGCATTGAAACGAAGGGCGTCCAGCCATTCATCTTGGACACATATTGCGCCTTGGAAAACTGCCAAGCAGACATGGACGAGGCGCCGATATAGGTGGCTTTGCCCGAGCGCACGACATCGTGCAGCGCCTCCATGGTTTCCTCGATGGGCGTATCATCGTCCCAGCGATGGATTTGGTAGAGGTCGACATAATCGGTCTGCAGGCGCGCCAGGGATGCGTCGATCTCGCGCATGATCGCCCGGCGCGACAGGCCGGTGGCATTGGCATCCGTGCGCCGGGTTGCACCGTTGACCTTGGTGGCGAGGACCACATCCTCGCGTCGCACAAAGTCCTTGAGCGCGCGGCCGACGATTTCCTCCGAACTGCCATCGGAATAGACATTGGCCGTATCGAAAAAGGTGATGCCAAGATCGAGCGCCTGGCGGATGAACGGGCGACTTTCATCCTCCGGCATCGTCCAGGGATGATTGCCCTGATCCGGCGCGCCATAGGTCATGCAGCCAAGGCAAAGTCGGGAGACTTTCAGACCGCTATTTCCGAGTCGTTTGTGGTCCAAAGCTGCTCTCCCTCTGCCTAACTTGGTTTAGGCAAGGGTAAGGCTTGGTGTTGCCTATTGTATAGGTCTTTTTGGGAGATCCCGTGTTGCCAGGTCCGATAAGGCTGCCTGCAAGCAGCCTTATCTGGAGTTCGTCCCTAGCCTTATTCCTTGTTGCTCTCGAGGCGGAACATGTCGCCGCCCTCGCCGATCGAAATCAGGCCGGTCTTGGAATAGAGATCGAGCTTGGCCCGCGTATCGGCGATATCGAGATTGCGCATGGTCAACTGGCCGATACGATCTGCCGGGGAGAATGGCGCGTCCTCGACCTTCTCCATACTCAAGCGTTCGGGCGCATAGGTCAGGTTCGGGCTTTCGGTCTTGATGATCGAATAGTCATTGCCGCGGCGCAGCTCGAGCGTCACCTCACCGGTAATGGCGCTGGCAACCCAACGCTGAGCGGTTTCACGCAGCATGATGGCCTGAGAGTCGAACCACCGGCCCTGATAGAGAAGACGCCCCAGACGGAGGCCATTGATGCGATACTGCTCGATCGTATCTTCGTTATGGATGCCGGTGACCAAGCGTTCGTAGGCAATGTGCAACAGCGCCATGCCCGGCGCTTCATAAATGCCGCGGCTCTTGGCTTCGATGATACGGTTCTCGATCTGGTCGCTCATGCCAAGGCCATGGCGGCCGCCGATGGCATTGGCTTCGAGCAAGAGCGCAACCGGATCGGCAAAGGTCTGACCATTGAGCGCCACTGGCTGGCCATCGACGAAGCGGACGGTGACCGTTTCGGCCCTCACATCAACGTCGTCGCGCCAGAAGGGCACGCCCATGATCGGGCTGACGATCTTGATGCCGCTTTCGAGGCTTTCGAGATCCTTGGCTTCATGTGTCGCGCCGAGCAGGTTGCTGTCGGTCGAATAGGCCTTTTCGGCGCTCATCTTATAAGCAAAGCCGTTCGAGGTCAGGAAGGCCGACATTTCCGCGCGGCCGCCCAACTCATCGATGAAAGCCTGGTCGAGCCAGGGCTTATAGATGCGCAGGTTGGGGTTGGTGAGAAGGCCATAGCGATAGAACCGCTCGATGTCATTACCCTTGAAGGTGGAGCCATCGCCCCAGACATTGACGCCATCTTCCTTCATCGCCGAGACAAGCATCGTCCCGGTGACGGCGCGACCAAGCGGAGTGGTGTTGAAATAGGTGATGCCGCCAGTGGAGACATGAAAGGCATTGGACTGGATAGCGGCTATGCCTTCGTGCGCCAATTGGGTGCGACAATCGACCAGACGCGCACCCTCGGCGCCAAAATCCAACGCCTTGCGCGGGATTTCGTCATAATCGGCCTCGTCAGGCTGTCCGAGATTGGCGGTGTAAGCATAGACCTTGGCGCCCTTGAGCTTCATCCACAAGAGCGCCGCACTCGTGTCGAGCCCGCCAGAGAATGCAATGCCGACTTTGTCTCCGATGGGCAGGCTTTTCAGGATTGAACTCATATGTGGTCTCCAGTCGGATCAGGCGGAACAGGGCTGTGTTGCCCGCGCGATACCAAATTTCACCGCCCTAGCATAGCGTCCGATCCGAGGATCCATGCTGCTGGCAATGCCAATGGGTTGGGTGATCCGCCGATGTATGACCGCTTACGGCCAAGCCGAGATCGCCCCCAATGCCTCAGCAACGAAGAACGAGCCTGAAAACAAGGCTGGATTGCAGAAGGCAATACCGACCTTATGAAGGCGCGACTATCATGGAAAACAAATGGCGCGCCCGAAGAGATTCGAACTCCTGACCCCCAGATTCGTAGTCTGGTGCTCTATCCAGCTGAGCTACGGGCGCGCATGCCGCTGTGTCGCGGCCGCTTTTCGGTGGGGAGCAATTGGCTCGTCCCGAAAGCGAGGCAACCCATATAGTGGTGCTTTGCGCATTGCAAGCGTGTGACACGCACTTTTTGAGCGAAGCTGGTTAGAGGTTGTGAATATCTCTGGGCAGGGTCAGTTCGAACCGGGTACCGGGCTCGGTGCTTTCGACATAGCGCAGCTTGCCGCCATTGGCTTCGGTCAGTTCGCGCGCAATGGCAAGGCCAAGGCCGGTACCACCGGCGCGCGCAGAGCCTTCGAAAGCAACGAATAGATTCTCCTTCGCACGCGGCGGCAGCCCCGGACCATTGTCGCTGACGAGAACCACGGCTTGGTCGTCGCTAAGAGAAATATCGACGGCGATTGTCTGGCCTGTGCTGTTCTGGATAGCTTCGAGGGCCTCGCGGGCATTTTTGAAAAGATTGACGAAGACGCGGGTCATCTGGCCGGCGTCAAGGAAGACGGCAACGTCCTCATAGCCGTTGAGCTCAAAAGCGATGGAGGGATGGCCGACCAGATGTGCCTCGAAGGCTGCATCCTCGATGATGGATTTTAGACTAACCGGGGCGGGCTGCGGCACGCTTGTGGCTTCGCGGCCATAGTCGAGCACAGACTGGGCAAAGCCGATGGCCCGATCCAGCGTCGTCACGAGGCGCGGGGCCAGTCGCTGCACCTTGGGATCGTCGAGCGTCGCCACCTGATCGGACAGCAATTGCGCCGAGGTCAGCGTATTGCGCAGATCATGGTTGATCTTGGCGACTGCAAGCCCGAGATCGGCAAGGTGGCGCTGCTGGCGGAGCATGCTGAAGAGTTCGCTCTCCATGGCAGCGAGCTCATGCTCAAGAACGCCGATCTCATCGCGCCGCTTGGTGGGGTCAAGAATAAGCGTTGCGTTCTCCGGCGCCTTGCGGAAGCGCAGAATATTGGTGGTTAGCCGCTGCACCGGCATGATGAAAAGCTGGCTGACCAGCATATAAAGAGCAAAGGCGGTGACCGCCGCGATTCCCAGCGAAACGAGCACGATATTGCGAGAATAATCGATCAGGTCGGCCCGTAATGGCCGTTCTGACATCAGAATTTCGACCTGCGCGTCATCAAGATCACCTTCGCCGATAATGCGGAGCGTGCGTCCAGGTCCGGCAAAGAGCGTATCGAGAGCGCCGATGATGAGACTCGGCAGATCGCGCTGGCGCATATCGGCAGTGACCACCCGCTCTGGCGTCACCGGGTCGGCTAGTTCGATGAGCTGGCTCTGCCCCTCGCGGCGATAAACGATGGCATTGGCCCCAGCAGAGGTAAGGAGGCGATCGGTCAGGTTGCGCGGCAAGGACATAACATCGGGCACGGCATCGAGTACGCGGGCGGCAACCACGCCGACGCGCAGCCGATCATCGAGCCAGGAGGCGCGGAACGTGGCAAGCGAGGGCAGATAGACGATGATTTCGACAAGCAGGATCACGGCGATGATCGTCGCAATCAGCTTGTTCGAGAGGCCACGGAAACGGGCCGGTGTCACATTGGATTCGTCTGTCATCGCAACTCGATCATAGGAGATGACAGGCCGGGACGTCAGCCCCTCGACCTACCGCCGGAACAAGCGCCGGACGCGACCACCGCCCTGCCCTCTTTTGGATACGGTCTGAGCAGCCAAATAGTTCTCACCGAGACGTGAAAGTACCTCGAAAAGGCTTGGGCGCGGCAGGGAAAGACGGGCCAAGTCGGTCAAGCCGGTCTTGTGCGCCATCGCGATGGCAAGGACAGCGGCCATTTCCTGCGCCTCCGGCCCGATAACGCTGGCCCGCTGAACTTGGCCCTGTTCGCTGACGGTAACCTTGAGAAGGCCACTACCTTGCCCCATGGCAGTGGCACGATCATTCTCGGCAAAATTTTCGCGCAGAATGGTCTCCTTGCCGCGTGCCTTGAGAGCGACGGCAGGAGCCAATTCGGCAATGGCAGGCTGCGTATTGACCGTCCGCGGAACGCGGAGTGAGGGGGTATTGCTGCGCCCGAGTGCCGCTTCCACGGCCGCTCGGCCTTCGGCGACGGCTTCGGACCATTCCTGTCGCCCAGCCGCGTCGCCGGCAAAGCGCACGAAGCGGGATGACGAGGCGCCAAACGCTCCTCGCAAATGACCGAGCGCACTGTCAGTACCAGTCTTGAGCTTCACCTTGGCAATATCGAGCGCATCGAGGTCGGCCCTGCGCCCCATGGACACCATCAAATGGGATGCATCGAGCGATTCCGTCGTCCCCTCTGCGCCGGCGATTTCTACGCCGATGCCCTGCGAACGGCCCTTGATGGCCCGCACGCTCATGCCTTCGCGGATAGCGATTCCTTCTTCACGCAAGGCACGCAACAGCAGCGCAACCGCTTCCGGATCGAAACCGGGCAGAATTGGACCCTGGGGCACGATCGTCACCTCGGCTCCGAAGCGACGTTGAATCTGCGCCAGTTCGAGGGCCGTCGCGTCACCGCCGATAACCACGAGATGCGTTAGCTTGCGCTGATTCTCGAGGATGGAATCGGGAGTGAAGAAGGCGACCTCAGCAAGCCCGGGGACTTCAGGGACAATGGCCTTGGCGCCAATGGCGACGATGGTGGCGCGCGGCTTGATCGTGACATCGCCAATCAGGACCGAGCGCGCATCCACAAAGCTGGTGGCGCCGCGTATGATGGTGATCCCTTGGGCGGTCAGGATTTCCGGCGAGTAGAGACGCGCTCGATCTTCGACGAGGCGATTGGCGCGCTCGCTGATCTGCTTGAGCGAGAGCTTGAATTCGGAGGCACCAACGCCCAGCTCCGGCGCACGGCGCATATCCTGTGCGCGGCGGGCACTTTCTGACAGGGCGGCTTTGCGCAGGCTTAGATGAACGGCGTCGCCGGGCTCGGGCGCTCCGCGATCGGCGAGAACCACATTGGCACCAAGGCGCCGCGCATGGAGCGCCAGATCGATGCCGAGGCTCCCGGCACCGATGATGCAGAGATCAGGAGGAGTGGACACGGGCAAAGTTCCGCCGCAGGCTGAATAATGCTGTTCTTATGCTGTCATCCAGTTAGCATTACAACCGCCCCGAAAGCGCAAGAGGGAGGGCCTTGCCGCGTTGACTTGGCGGATGCTTTTCCCTATAGACGCCTCGAACAAAGCTGGCGCGCTCTGCCCTGCCGGCCGGATAGGTTTTATGCGCGATAGGCGCCAGCAATAGAGGAACCGTGCGGTTGCGCGGTTGAAAGTTATGAAGCGTACTTACCAGCCGTCCAAGCTCGTGCGTGCCCGCCGTCACGGTTTCCGCGCCCGTATGGCGACCAAGGACGGCCGTGCGATTCTGAACCGTCGCCGTCGCGACGGCCGCAAGAAGCTCTCGGCCTAAGGCTGTTGGCCGGATGACGGCCGACGCTCCAGCGGAAGCGACATTGCGCCGCCTCAAGCGGCGCTCGCAGTTTTTGAGGGCAGCCCGGGGCAATCGCGCCGGGCGCTCTGCGTTTGGAATGCAGGTTGCACCCGTCGAGGATGTATTGCCTGGCGTCGGCTTCACCGTCACCAAAAAGGTGGGCAATTCGCCCGAGCGCAATCGCATGAAGCGCCGCCTGCGCGCGGCTGCGGCAGCATGCGCAGATGACTTTCGGCCTGGGCACGACTATGTGCTTCTGGCAAGGCGCGAGGCCCTGAGCAGGCCCTTTGCCAAAATGATCACCGACCTAAGCGGTCTTATCGCCCGCGTGCATGACACTGAAGCGGACGACAATCGGACAAGGCCCGGGCACGGCCCACGGAAATCGACACCATGAACCTAGACAATCGCAATGTGATTCTTGCCGTCGTGCTCAGCATGCTCGTGCTGTTCGGCTGGCAGTTCCTCGTTGCCGGACCGCAGATGGAACGCGCGCAGCAGCAAGCGCGGATCGCCGCAGAGCAGCAGGCCGAACAGGAGGCGCTGGCTGTGCCGGCCGCCAATCCTGATGGCACGGTGTCTGCTGCTAGCCCGGCCCAGCCCGCCAGCGCTCAAACCTTTGCCGATCGCGCCAGCGCCCTTGCCGCTTCGACCCGCATCGCTATCGACACCGAAGACCTCGCCGGCTCGATCAACCTGACCGGCGCCCGCATCGACGATCTTCGCCTTGAAAAGTATCGCGAGACGGTCGACCCCGAGTCTCCGATCATCACGCTCCTGAGCCCCTCGGGCGCACCGGGCGGATATTATGTCGAGCATGGCTGGGCCCCTGCGGCCGGCGCGACTGTTGCCCTGCCTGATTCCAATACAGTCTGGGCTGTCGAAAACGGCGCGACGACGCTGACTGCTTCAACGCCCGTGACGCTGGTTTGGGACAATGGCCAGGGCCTGATCTTCCGCCGCACCATTGCGCTCGACGAGCACTATCTCTTCACCATCACCCAGTCGGTCGAAAATACCGGCTCGGGCGATATTGCGCTCTTCCCCTATGCCCGCGTTGTTCGCCAGGGCACGCCGCCTGTCCAGAACTTCTTCATCCAGCATGAAGGCCCGATCGGGGTCCTGGGCAACAACAACTACGTCTCGCGCAAATACCACGACCTTCAGAACGACAAGCAGGTAGACTTCGCCTCCACCACGGGCTGGCTTGGCATTGCCGACAAGTATTGGGCAACCGCTGTGCTGCCCCAGCCGGGCGCTGGCATCAATGCGCGCTTTGCCTATTCGACCCAGGGTTCGACCCCGATCTACCAGACCAACTATGTCGAAACCCAGCCGGTTGTCGTGCCGGCCGGTGGCACCGCATCGAGCGAAAGCTTCGTCTTTGCCGGCGCCAAGGAAGATCATGTCATTTCGGCCTATCAGACCGAACATGGCTTCGATCGCCTGGAGCTGCTGATCGACTGGGGCTGGTTCCACTTCCTCACCAAGCCGATGCATTGGCTGCTGGTGACGCTTTATGGCCTTCTCGGCAATTTCGGTCTTGCCATTCTTGCAGTGACCATCATCGTCAAGGCGATCTTCTTCCCGCTCGCCAACCGCTCCTATGCGTCCATGGCCGCCATGCGTCGCGTGCAGCCGGAAATGAAGGCGATCCAGGAGCGTCTCAAGGACGATCGCGCTGCTCAGCAGCAGGCGATGATGGAGCTCTACAAGAAGGAAAAGATCAATCCGCTCTCGGGTTGCTGGCCGATCCTGATCCAAATCCCGGTCTTCTTCGCGCTCTATACGGTTATCTTTATTTCCATCGAAATGCGGCATGCGCCGTTCTTCGGCTGGATCCTTGACCTCGCCGCGCCCGATCCGACCAATATCTTCACCCTATTCGGTCTGATCCCGTGGAATCCGACGGTCCTGCCGGTCATCGGCTCCTTCCTCCACCTCGGCGTGTGGCCTGTCATCATGGGCATCACCATGTGGGTGCAGATGAAGCTCAATCCGCCGCCACCGGATCCGACCCAGGCGATGATCTTCAACTGGATGCCGATCATCTTCACTTTCATGCTCGGCGCCTTCCCCGCCGGTCTCGTGATCTACTGGGCCTGGAACAATACGCTCTCGGTGACCCAGCAATGGGTGATCATGAAGCGCCATGGGGCCGAGGTGAACCTTTTCGGCAACATCCTCGACACCTTCCGCAAGAAGCCGAAACCGGCTGAAAATTCCAAGAGCTAACGACATTCCCGCACGATACGGGGCCCGCTGGAAAACCAGCGGGCCCTCGTCTTTGAGGCCGAGGACCACATGACCGAAATCGATTACCCAACCGACCTCATCGAACGCGGACGCCTGATGTTCGCCCGCCCGATCCTGTTCACAAAGGGCTGCGTCAGCCTTGCCGACCTGCCGCCGATGGACCGCGTCGAGATCGCCTTTGCCGGCCGGTCCAATGTCGGCAAATCGAGCCTGATCAATGCGCTATGCGGCACCTCGAACCTCGCCCGCACGTCCAACACGCCCGGCCGTACGCAGGAACTCAATATCTTCGAGAGCCAGAGCGAAAACCTGCGCATCGTCGACATGCCCGGCTATGGCTATGCGAAAGCGCCTGAGCCGAAGGTGAAGGCCTGGACCAAGCTGGTGCACCAGTATCTCGTCGGCCGCGCGACGCTCCGCCGCGTCTATGTGCTGATCGATAGCCGCCATGGTCCAAAGGACAACGATCTCAGCGTCATGAACGAGCTCGACCGCGCCGCCGTGAGCTACCAAGTTGTGCTGACCAAGGCCGACAAACCCAATTCCGCCGATGTCGAGAAGGCTCTGGAATTGACCCGTTGGTCGATCGCCAAGCGCCCGGCATCGCATCCGCATGTGCTCCTCACATCCAGCGAGAAGGGCACGGGCATCAAGGAGTTGCGGACCGAGATCGCCATGCTGCTGGAGAGCAGCAACAGCTAAAACAAAAGCCCCGCCGGTCGACTGACCCGCGGGGCTTTTGTTTGATTGGTGGAAGGCTCAGGCAGCGCGGCGCGTCTCGCGGTGGCCATCGCCGATGTCGAACACGGCAACGATCTGGTCCAGTTGCTCGGCCTGTGCCTCGGTCTGCTCGATCGCAGCATTGGTTTCCTCGACAAGCGCAGCGTTGTGCTGGGTGATCTCGTCCATCTGGCGCACAGCTACGCTTACC
>CAJYKO010000004.1 GCA_913775215.1 uncultured Devosia sp.
ACTGTGCTCCGCCATGTCGCGCCCAAGGAGCGCCGCGTTAGCCTCGTTGGACTGCAGGTGCTCTACTCAGGAATCTTCAATGGATTCATGATGATACCAACCTTTGTGATACCGAATGTCGAGCAGATAGCGATCCTGCTCGGTATCGGTTTGCTCGGTGGCGTCGGTTCCTTGCTCCTCATTCAGGCGAGCAAGCAGACACCGGCAAATCTGATCGCGCCGGTTCAGTATAGTCAGCTGATCTGGGCGATCCTTTTCGGCGCACTGTTCTTCGGGGAATATCCAGACTGGATCGCGGTTGTCGGAATGCTGATTGTCGTCGGGGCGGGGCTGATGAATGTGCTCAGCGAGAAGCGACCAATCCGCTGGAAACCGCGGGTGTTCTTCTTCCGGATCGGTGAGTGATCCGGTAGCATTCCGTTATCGTCGACGCGCTGATAGCGGCGAGTTGGTTATTGAAACGACAAACCCCGCACCGATGGCGCGGGGCTTTGCACTTTTGAGCCTTTGTCGGATCAGATCAGCGCGCGGATCGCGGCGACGGCATCTTCGGCCTTGCTTGCATCCGGACCACCACCCTGGGCCATATCCGGACGGCCGCCGCCACCCTGCCCGCCGAGTGCAGCAGTCGCCGACTTGATCAGCGTGCCGGCAGCGTATTTGCCAGTGAGATCTTCGGTGACGCCGATGGCGACCGTACCCTTGCCGTCTTCGCCCTTGAGCACGATGACGACGACGCCCGAACCGATGCGCTTCTTTTCAGAATCGACCACGGTCTTGATGTCTTTGGCGGCGACGCCTTGGACGACGCGACCGACAAAGGTCACGCCATTGACGGTTTCGGTGGCGTTGCCACCTTCGCCGCTGCCGCCGAGGGCGAGTTTCTGGCGTGCATCGCTCAGCGCCTTTTCTGAGCTCTTGAGCTGGTTCTGCAGGGCTTCGATACGTTCGAGTACTTCGTGGGTGCCGGAGCGAAGAAGGCCCGCGGCCGAGGCCACGATGTTGACATTGGTATTGCCGCGGTGACGCGCGGCTTTGCCGGTCACCGCCTCGATGCGGCGAACGCCGGCAGCCGAGGCCGTCTCGGTGACGATCGAGACAAGGCCGATATCGCCAGTGCGGCGAACATGGGTGCCGCCGCAGAGTTCGACGGACCAGCCGAGGCCATTGCCAGTCGGCTCGCCCATGGAGACGACCCGAACTTCATCGCCATATTTTTCGCCAAAAAGGGCGCGAGCGCCGGATTCCTTGGCTTCTTCGACACCCATCAGGCGCGTTTCGACTGGCGTGTTCTGAAGGATGATTTCGTTGGCGATATCTTCCACTTCGGCGATTTCCTGCGGGGTCATCGGCTTGGTGTGGACGAAGTCGAAGCGCAGGCGATCGGCGGAAACCATCGACCCCTTTTGGGCGACGTGATCGCCGAGCACGAGGCGCAGGGCTTCGTGCAGCAGGTGGGTTGCCGAGTGGTTGGAGCGGATCGAAGAACGGCGTTCGTGATCGACGACGAGCTCGACAGCCTGACCGACCTTGAGCGTGCCTTCGGTGACCTTCACCTTGTGGCTGAAGACGCCGTGATGCTTTCCGGTGTCGAGGACGTCTGCGGAAAAGCCCTCACCCTTGATCGTGCCGGTATCGCCGACCTGACCGCCGCTTTCGCCATAGAACGGAGTCTGATTGACGACGACGACGCCTTCCTGACCGTAAGCGATCGAAGCGACTTCAGCGCCATCGACCAGCAGCGCCTTGATCTCGCCTTCGGCGGTTTCGGTTTCGTAGCCGAGGAACTCGGTTGGGCCCAGCTTATCGGCAAGGCCGTACCACACGGTATCGGTTGCAGCTTCACCCGAACCGGCCCAGTTCTTGCGGGCTTCGGCCTTTTGCTGAGCCATGGCGGCATCGAAGCCGGCCTGATCGACGGTGATATTGCGCGAGCGCAAAGCATCCTGGGTCAGATCGAGCGGGAAGCCATAGGTGTCATAGAGCTTGAAGGCTGCGGCGCCGTTGAGCACATCGCCTTCGCCAAGACCGGCAGTCTCGGATTCGAGAATTTGGAGGCCACGGCCGAGCGTCTTGAGGAAGCGACCTTCTTCGAGACGGACGGTTTCGGCAATCATGGCTTCGCCACGGCTCAATTCCGGATAGGCTTGGCCCATTTCGCGGACGAGCGTCGGCACGAGCTTGAAGATCGTCGGCTCGCTGGCGCCCAAGAGCGTTGCGTGACGCATCGCGCGGCGCATGATGCGGCGGAGGACATAGCCGCGGCCTTCATTGGAGGGCAACACGCCCTCGGCGATGAGGAAGCTCATCGAACGGAGATGATCGGCGATGACGCGGAGGCTACGGTTGCCGGGGCCGTTGACGTCCGAATTGGTGGCGTTGGCAGCGGCCGAGATCAGCGCCTTGAAGAGGTCGATATCGTAGTTGTCGTGGACGCCCTGCATGACGGCGGCGACACGCTCAAGACCCATGCCGGTATCGATAGAGGGACGCGGCAATCCGGTGCGCGAACCATCGGCATGCTGCTCGAACTGCATGAAGACGAGGTTCCAGATTTCGATCCAGCGATCGCCATCCTCATCCGGCGAACCCGGAGGGCCACCCCAAACCTTGTCGCCGTGGTCATAAAAGATTTCCGAGCACGGACCGCAGGGACCGGTGTCACCCATCTGCCAAAAATTCGACTTGGCGCCGAGGCGAACGATGCGGTCTTCCGAGAGCCCGGCGATCTTTTTCCAGAGCTCGAGCGCTTCGTCGTCGTCCTGATAGACGGTGACCATCAACCGCTCGCGCGGCAGGCCCCAATCCTTGGTAAGCAGGTTCCAGGCGAGTTCGATCGCTTGCGGCTTGAAATAGTCGCCGAACGAGAAATTGCCCAACATTTCGAAGAAGGTGTGGTGGCGCGCGGTGAATCCGACATTGTCGAGATCGTTGTGCTTACCGCCGGCGCGGACGCATTTCTGCGCCGTCGTCGCCGTCGAATAGGGGCGCTTTTCAACGCCGGTAAAAACGTTCTTGAACTGCACCATGCCAGCATTGGTGAACATCAGCGTCGGATCGTTGCGCGGAACGAGCGGGCTCGACGCGACGGCTTCATGACCGTTGCGGGCGAAGTAATCGACAAAGCTCGAACGGAGATCGTTTACGCTGGTCATCAACTAGCTTTCATGCGCAGAGGGACGCGGCGCGCGTCCAGAAAGAAACGTGGCTTTCTATCGTGGCAACCGCTGGACTGTCCAGCATTGCGGCAATATTGGGGTGGAAGAATATGGCACCCGGCCCTTGCCCAGCCCTATCATCAGTGCAGGACCTGCCCCGGCAATTGATATCACCTCCGCATGGACAACCAAGATAAGGCGGGTGGTGACAGTAGAGCGGACCATCCCGTGGACATCCGCACCTTAAAATCATCAAAAAAAGACCCCCGCCTATGGCGAGGGTCAAAAACATGCATGGGACTGGCTGGAGGTTATTCGTCGCTGCCGGCATCATCCTCGCCGCCGGCGACGAGGAGCACTTCACCGAGAAGCCCCGAGCTTTCGCGCACACCCTGCTCGATGGCCGCAGCCGCTTCCGGATTGTCCTTGAGGAACTGACGGGCGTTTTCGCGGCCCTGCCCCAGACGCTGGCTATCCCAGGAGAACCAGGCGCCGGACTTGTCGACAATGCCGGATTTGACGCCAAGATCGAGCAATTCGCCAGTCTTGGAAATGCCTTCGCCATACATGATGTCGAATTCGACCTGACGGAATGGCGGGGCAAGCTTGTTCTTGACCACCTTGACCCGGGTCTGATTGCCGACGATTTCCTCGCGATCCTTGAGCGCGCCGATGCGGCGGATATCGAGACGAACCGAAGCGTAAAACTTCAGCGCATTGCCGCCCGTGGTCGTTTCCGGCGAACCGTACATGACACCGATCTTCATGCGAATCTGGTTGATGAAGATGACGAGGCATTTTGACTTCGAGATCGACGAGGTAAGCTTGCGCATCGCCTGGCTCATCAGGCGCGCCTGAAGACCAGGAAGCGCATCGCCCATTTCGCCTTCAAGTTCAGCCCGCGGGGTGAGGGCAGCAACCGAGTCGACGACGAGAACGTCGATAGCGCCAGACCGGACCAGGGTGTCGGTGATTTCGAGCGCCTGTTCGCCAGCATCCGGCTGGGAAATCAGCAGATCATCGACATTGACGCCAAGCTTGCGGGCATAGACTGGATCGAGCGCATGTTCAGCGTCGACAAAGGCGCAGATGCCGCCCTTGCGCTGCGCTTCGGCAATAACATGCAAAGCCAAAGTGGTCTTGCCCGAACTTTCCGGCCCAAAAATCTCAACGATGCGGCCCTTGGGGAGGCCACCAATGCCAAGCGCGATATCGAGACCGAGCGAGCCGGTCGAGATCGACTCCACTTCGATTGCGGAATTTTCGCCCAGGCGCATGATCGAGCCCTTGCCGAAATTCCGCTCGATCTGGCTCAGCGCTGCCGCAAGAGCCTTGTCCTTATCCATCGATCCACCCTCAACAACGCGAAGCGGCGAGCTAGCCATGATTTCTCTCCTTATTTCACGCTCTCGAGGGCCACGCAACGCGCTGGGTCGAGAGATCAATGTCCACAAATCGTGCCGCATTTGTTCTCATTATGTTTCAGTCCTGTCAAGGTACAAAAAGAGAACATTTAGATTGACCTGACTGCTCACTTGTGCTGATTCTGTGCCTCAGCGAAGCGATGAATTTCAAAAGTATGATTTTTGACTGGACAGGTCAGGCGCCCATGCGCTTTATGCCCTTCCAGCAGCCGAAGGGCCCAGGAGGCTAAGGAAGTCATGCATCTGATCCAGTATTTCGACGACAATGGCACCCGCGCCGTGGGCGTGACGCGCGACGGAGCAACTCGCAAGGTCGAGGGCGTCAGCAGTGTCTATGAACTGGCTCAGGCAGCGCTGACCGGGCTCGGCGGGCTGGCTGCCGCGATCGACGCGCGCGGCCTTGGCGCTACCGTGGATAAGGCAGCGCTCCTGGCCGAAGGCCGGTTGCTGGCACCGATCGACCATCCCGATGCGACGCATCTGCATGTGACGGGCACGGGCCTCACCCATCTCGGCTCTGCGGCCACTCGCGACGCGATGCATAAGGCCAATGGCGAAAAGCCGGCGGGTGAGCTGACCGACAGCATGAAGATGTTCCGAATGGGGCTCGAGAACGGCAAGCCGGCCGGCGGCGAAAAGGGCGTGCAGCCCGAGTGGTTCTATAAGGGCAATGGACATATCGTTTCCAATCCCGGCCATCCGATCCCCTCGCCCTCCTTTGCGCTCGACGCCGGCGAAGAGCCCGAAATCGCCGGCATCTACCTGATCGATGCCAATGGCCAGCCGCGCCGCCTCGGCTTTGCGCTCGCCAACGAATTTTCCGATCACGTCACCGAGCGGATCAACTATTTGTATCTGGCGCATTCCAAGCTGCGCGCCTGCTCTTTCGGGCCGGAACTGCGGGTTGGCGACTTGCCGAACCATATTGAAGGCATGTCGCGGATCATGCGCGATGGCGAAGTGGTCTGGGAAAAGCCGTTCCTCTCTGGTGAGGACAATATGAGCCACACCATCGCTAACCTCGAATATCACCACTTCAAATATGGCCTGTTCCGCCAGCCGGGCGATGTGCATGTCCATATGTTCGGTACGGCGACGCTGAGCTTTGCCGACGGCATTTCGACGCGCGAGAACGACATCTTCGAAATCGAGGAAGGTCAGTTCGGCCTGCCGCTGCGCAATCCGGTGCGGGTCGAGCAGGAAAAGCCGGTGTTGATCAACGGTCTCTACTGAGCCGTTGTATCGAGCCAGGAATGGCCTCTCGCTGAAAAGCGAGGGGCCTTTTTATTGAGGCAGGAGCGGCACTGCTTTACTCGGCGCAACTAACATGTCAGTTGTTTTGGAATGAGTTGAGGGAGGTTTCTTGTGACCGGCATGTTTCAAAAACGACGTGTGGGCCAGACGGCGCTCGAGGTGACGACGCTGGGGCTTGGCTGCGCCTCACTTGCAGGGATTTTCTCGCGCGTGCCGGCCGATCAGGGCCGCGCCACGGTGCGCCATGCGCTCGAGAAGGGCATCACCTATGTGGACACGGCGCCACAATATGGCCTCGGGCGCTCGGAGCATCTGGTTGGGGATGTGGTGCGCGAGGTGGCGGTGCGACCCGTGGTGTCGACCAAGGTGGGGCGGTTGCTGAACCCCGTGTCGCCGGAGCAGCAGGACAAGGGTAACTGGGTCGATCCCCTGCCCTTCAACCAGCACTATGACTATAGCTATGACGGCGTGATGCGCTCGTTCGAGGACAGCCTGCAGCGGCTGGGGCTCGAAAAGGTTGATATCGTCTATGTCCACGATATCGGCACCGCGACCCATGGGGTCGAGGGCAACAAGCCGCTCTGGTCGCAATTGGCAGGTGGCGGCTACAAGGCCTTGCGCGAATTGCGCGATGGCGGCGTCATCAAGGCGATCGGGCTCGGGGTCAACGAATGGCATGTGTTGATGGACGCCTTTGCGCTCGGCGATTGGGACGTGTTTCTTCTCGCCGGGCGCTATACGCTGCTGGAGCAGACCTCGCTCCATCCGTTTCTCTCGACCTGCATCGAGCGCAAGGCGTCGGTCGTGGTCGGCGGGCCGTTCAATTCCGGCATTCTCGTCGGTGGCGACAAATTCAATTATGAGCGGGCGCCGGAAGATATCGTCACCAAGGTGCGCGCCATCGAGGCGGTTTGCCGCGATTTTGGCGTGCCATTGCCGGCGGCGGCGCTGCAGTTTCCGCTGACCCATCCAGCCGTGTGCAATGTGTTGCCCGGCCCGCGCTCACCCGAGGAGCTGGATGGGATCCTCGATTGGTGGAATGCGGAAATTCCGGATGCGTTGTGGACGGCGCTGGCGGAGAAGGGGCTGCTGGCCGAAGGTACGCCAATACCGGGTGGTACGGCCTGAACCATCAGTTCAGATCGATCGCGTAGCGCTTCAGGATTTCGAGGGGGACGAGGTCCAGAACCTTGATATTGGTGGCGCGCAGGTGGATGCGCGGAGCCTTGCCGGCTTCGTGGGCCTGGAGCCAGCGGGCGGCAACGAGGCACCAGCGGTTGCCGGGGACGATGCCGGCGAAGCCGAATTCGGGGCGCGGGGTCGAGAGGTCGTTGCCGACCGATTTTGAGTAGGCCAGAAATTCGGCTGTCGCTTCGATGCAGACGAGATGTACAGCCGCGTTTTCAGGGCCGGCGGCGCAGTAGCCGGTGCGGAAAAAGCCGGTCAGCGGATCGTCCGAGCAAGGCTGCAGCGCCTCGCCAAGGACGTTGTATTCGTTCGGGCCTTCGATGCGGTGCTGGTGGTTCATAAAGGCTCCGGATAAGGTGGCAGGGCTCAGCGCCCTGGCCTAGCCGTCGGTCTTGTCCTGACGGCGCAGGACTTCCTTGACCTTGGAATTGATCTGGTCGAGCGAATAGGGTTTCGGCAGGAAGTCGACGCTCTGGTCATCCTCGATATCGCGGCGCACGCTTTCTTCGGCGTAGCCGGACACGAAGATGATCTTCAGGTTCGTCATCTTCTCGCGAATGACCTTGAGCATGGTCGGCCCATCCATCTCCGGCATGACCACGTCGGAGATGATGAGATCGACCTGATAGTCGAGGTCTTCGAGCACTTCCAACGCTTCTTCGCCGCCATCGGCTTCGAAGACTTCATAGCCTGTGGTACGCAAGGCGCGGGCGGAGAAGGCGCGAACGCTTTCTTCGTCCTCGACGAGCAGGATCCGTTCGTGTCCGGTCAGATCCTTGGCAGGTGCAGTGGCAATCGCGATCTTGGCAGCAGCTTCTTCCGGCGTCGGGACATAGCGCGGCAGGAAGATCTTGAAGGTCGTGCCGACGCCGACTGTCGAGACCGGATAGATGAAGCCTTCCGTCTGCTTGACGATACCATAAACGGTGGAGAGGCCGAGGCCGGTCCCCTTGCCGAGTTCCTTGGTGGTGAAAAATGGCTCGAATATCTTGGCCATGACCTCGGCGCTCATGCCGGTGCCGGTGTCTTCGACATCGATGAGCACATAATCGGCGGGCGCAATGCCGTCGAACTTGAGGGCGCGCGCTTCATCCTCGGTAACATTGCTGGTGCGGACGGTGATCGAGCCGCCATCGGGCATGGCGTCGCGGGCATTGACGACAAGATTGATGATGACCTGTTCGAGCTGCACGACGTCGGCGCGCACGGGCCAGATATTCCGGCCGTGTTCGACCGTCAGATTGTTCTTCTCACCGATCATGCGCTTCAATAGCACGGTCAGGTCGTCGACGATCAGCGGCAGTTCCAGCACTTGCGGACGCAGCGTCTGACGGCGAGAGAAGGCCAGAAGCTGGCGCGTCAAACCGGCAGCGCGGTTGGCGTTCTGCTTGATCTGCATGAGTTCGCTGAAGGACGGATCGCCCGGCTTGTGCTTGAGCAGCAAGAGGTCCGAGAAGCCGATGATGGCGGTGAGCAGATTGTTGAAATCATGCGCGACGCCGCCTGCAAGCTGGCCAACGGCCTGCATCTTCTGGCTCTGGGCGAATTGGGCTTCGAGCTTGCGCTGATCGGTCATGTCGAGCGCATAGACATTGATCTGCTCTGGCGAGCCGGCGCTGACTTCGGAAGCGGAGATATAGAGGCGGACGGCGTGCTCCCCCTCGATGCTCAACTGCGCGTCGACAGGTTCGACTTCGGTGCGTTGCGCGGTTGCGTCTGAGAGCGCGCGCGTGAGCTTGTCGCGGCTGCCTTCGCCGATAAGGTCCTGGAGGGGCTGGAGTTCGAGGCTCTTTTCTTCGCCAGACCAGCGGAAGATGCGGCCGAACGGCGCATTGGTGCGGACGATGCGGCCTTGCCCGTCGAGCGTAGCGATGGCGAAAGGCGTATC
>CAJYKO010000005.1 GCA_913775215.1 uncultured Devosia sp.
TGAAGGCCCGGAGGCGGCTGGGGGTCGAGAGAAACTGTCCCAGACGATCGCCGGCGAAAACCCAGACGCTGATGGATGGGGCATTGACGATGCCGAACACCACTGTGACCAGCAGTACGGCCTGCCAGGAACCGCTGCCAGCATAGACGGTCATGGCGGTGAGGGCCATGGTCCAGGCCTTGGGATTGACCCACTGGAACAGGACCGCTTGCCAGAATGTCATGGGTTCGCCCTGGACGCTGCCGCCGCCGAGGCTCGACGTGGTGGCCAGCTTATAGGCGAGATAGAGCAGATAGAGCGTGCTGACGATTTTGAGGATGTCGTGGCTATAGGGCACGGCATCGAAAATGCGCATGAGCCCGAGCCCGACTAGACCAACCATCACCGTGAAGCCGACACAAACACCAAGCGCGTGCGGGATGGTGCGCAGGGCGCCGAAATTGACCCCCGATGCCATAAGCATGAGATTGTTGGGCCCCGGCGTGATGGAGGACACGAGGGCGAAAGCGACAAGGGCGGTCAGAACTTCATAGGTCATGCGCGCAATAATTGTGGGATTGGGGCGCAATGTGTCATCTATGGTGGCGGTGAAATGCTGCGTGGCGCAATGAATGACTGAGATTGACGCAAAAGACCGCGAAATATTGTCGCTACTCGAGCGAGATGGGCGCATCACCAATCTCGCTCTGGCTGCCAAGGTGGGATTGTCGCCATCGGCATGTCTGAGACGTGTGCAGGACATGGAAAAGGCCGGGATCATCACCGGCTATCGTGCCGTGACGAACCGGTCGGCGCTGGGCGTGGGATTTATTGCCTATATCGCGGTGGGGCTATCGGATCACTCGCAGGCGGCACAACGCGCTTTTGAGCGGGCGGTGGCGCAGGCACCGCAGGTGCGCGAATGTCATAACGTCACCGGCACGATCGAATACATCCTGCGCGTCGAGGTGTCCGATATCGGTGCCTATAAAAGCTTTCATACCGATGTGCTGGGAACACTGCCGGCCGTGCATGCCCTGACCACCTATGTGGTGCTCGACTCGAGCAAGGATTTGCGCGGCTGAGGCGCAGTACAGGTCTTCGGAGCGCTTTCGCAGAAGGCGCTCGGCTCGCGGTGAAGTCAGGCGCCGTTGACGAGGGCCAGGGCCTTTTCGAGCAGCGTCTGGTTGGCCGCGGCGATGACATTGCCCCCGCCGGTGGGCTCGGCGCCATCCCAGCATGCGATGGCGCCGCCGGCTTCGCGAACGATCGGGACGAGGGCGGCGATGTCATAGGTGTTGAGATAAGGCTCGATGACGAGATCGGCGTGGCCTGCGGCCAGGAGCGCATAGCCATAGCAATCCATGCCGAAGCGCTGGAGGCGGGTGGCGCTTTCGATCGCGTGCCACTTGGTGAGCAGTTCGGGCGTATTGAAGAGGCGGGGTGTGGTCGTAAAGACGCGGGCCTCAGCCAATTCGGTGAGCGCCATAGTGCGGTTGGGCTGGCTGATATCGCCGCGGATGTAGCGGGACTGGCCGGGTACGGCCAGAAAGGTTTCCCCGATAAAGGGCTGGCTCATGATGCCGGCAACGGCGACGCCATCCACGGCAAAGCCGATCAAGGTGCCCCAAACGGGGGCGCCGGAAATGAAGGCACGGGTGCCGTCGACCGGGTCGATGATCCAGGAGAACCGACTTTCCCCGCTCGTGCCCCACTCTTCGCCGATGACCGCATGATCGGGGAAGGCCTCTTCGATTATGGTGCGGATGACTTTTTCGGCGCCCTTGTCCGCTTCGGTGACGGGATCAAAGCCGACGGCGAGCTTGTTATCGACGGCAAGGCCAGAGCGGAAAAGCGACAAAGTATGCGCAGCGGCGGCTTCGGCGGCGGCAAGCAGGGTTGCTTCGACACGGGCGAAATCGGGCGTGGCGCTGGTCATGGAAAATCCTTGAGGCTTTCGGCGCGCAAGGTTTAGTGGCCTGCCCCAAGGCTGACAAGCCTACTCGGCCGCGGCGCGCTCCGGAGTGACCTGCGGCGTTGCGAGCTGGACGAGATCGAGGCCGATCAGGGCATGGATCATGCCTTCGACAAGCTGGCGCAGCGGCTCGAAACCGGCGTTTTTCTCGAGGGTGGCCTCGTTCATATAGAGATGCCGGCTGATTTCGATCTGGAGCGCATGAACGCCATGCTGCGGCCTGCCATAGGCGCGGGTGCAGAAGCCGCCGGCATAGGGGCGATTGCGCGCGACTTTGAGGCCCGCGGCGCTAAAGCCGGTTTCGACGAGATCGATCAGAGCCGGGGCGCAGGTCGTGCCATAGCGATCGCCGAGGACGATATCGGGCGTCGCGCGTTCGCCATGTCGGCCGAGGCGCGGCATAGAATGGCAATCGATGAGGACGGAGACGCCGAAGCTTGTGGAGGCTTCGGTGAGGAGGTTTTGGAGCGCTGCGTGATAGGGATGATAGATGCCCTCGATGCGCATGCGCGCGTCATCGAGTGTCAGGCGATCACGATAGATGGGTTTGTTTTCGGCAACGACCTTGGCGAGCGTGCCGAGCCCGGCGGCAACGCGGGGCGAGGTGGTGTTGAACCGATCGGACAGCGGTTCGACGAACATGGTGGGATCGAGTTCCCAAGGCTCGCGATTGACGTCGAGATAGGCCCTGGGGAAATGCGCACGCAGAAGCGGAGCGCCGAGATGGGGCGCGCGGGCGAAAAGTTCGTCGATGAAGGCGTCTTCGGACTGGCGAATCGACAGGTGGTCGAGCCGCGTCATCGCGAGAAAGCGCGCGGGATAGTTGCGGCCCGAATGGGGCGAATTGAACACGATGGGCGCCACCATGCGGCGGGGCCGGATGGTTTCAAATGCCGGTTGATCCCAATAGTCGGATCGCACGCTGCCTCCGCAGACAGCGCCATTTGGCGCGGCCTTTAGTGATTTGCTGTCACCCAAGTGTCGCGCGGCGCAACGAACTTGTCCAGTCGGCTCAAAAACACGCGCGCGGCGCCCGGAGCCGGTTTGCGTCCGCTCAAATCTGAATTAAACATCGCTAAAGACCGACTCACTTGCCGAACTGGCCCTTTTCGAGGTTTTTGATGAAGCGAATTCTGCTCGCCGAAGACGACAATGACATGCGCCAGTTCCTGACCCGGGCGCTCAAGAACGCCGGCTATGACGTCGTTTCTTTCGACAATGGGCTTTCCGCCTATGAGCGCTTGCGCGAAGAACCGTTTTCGCTGCTGCTTTCCGATATCGTTATGCCGGAAATGGACGGAATCGAACTGGCGCGTCGCGCCACCGAGCTCGATCCAGACCTCAAGGTGATGTTCATTACCGGTTTTGCCGCGGTGGCGCTAAACCCCGACAGCGACGCGCCCAAGGATGCGTCGGTTCTGTCAAAACCCTTCCACCTGCGCGATCTGGTGTCGGAAGTGGAGCGGCTGCTCGCGGCCTGATCGGTCGGCAAACGAAGAAATCCACAGGCGCGCAAATGACCCTCTTGACCACCCCGGTTCTTTTATGGTCTATCCGCGCCACCGGAACAGCAATGCTGAACCGGCCCGGAGAGATGGGCGTATAGCTCAGCGGGAGAGCACTACGTTGACATCGTAGGGGTCACAAGTTCGATCCTTGTTACGCCCACCATCTCTTCTTTTCCCTGCCGCCAAGCAGCGGGTGCGTAGCTCAGCGGGAGAGCACTGCCTTCACACGGCAGGGGTCACAGGTTCAATCCCTGTCGCACCCACCATTCCGTTTCAAAGCCTGAATTCAAGTGTTCTGGTTGCCTCGGGTCGCAGGAATGGATTTTTCTTACCCGTTCTCGGGCTATAGCGCTGGCGCGCGTTGTTGGACGGGCTTATCAGGTAAACCACAGTCTGCAGCCAGATGCTCCGGTCTCTTCAAGACGAGCCAAGCAGATCGCCCAAATGCTGGCGCAGAGAATCCTCGATGAAAGCCACAGCGAGCGCATCGAGATTTGCCGCCTTGAATTGAGCCTGATCCCAGCCGAAGACGTCGTGCATGCGCTGATATTCGGTCCGCAGCGTCAGGTCCGTTGATCCAGGGGCGTCGGTGTTGGTCGAGAGCGAGACGCCCGCTTGGCGGAGACGGTCGACGGGGTGCTCGGGATAGGTGGGAAAGACGCCCCTGAGACCGCGTACGCGGGCGAGGAGCTTGGTTTTGTTCTCGATTGTGTGCGACATAGTATAGGGGGGATATTATAGTCAGGCTGAGCGCGATTGGTTGCGGACCGGCTGCCTGTCGAGTTGGCGAACGGTCTTAAAAGAGCAGACGCTGTGCTCTATTAGACGGCTTCGGCGACCAGCTTTGCCGCATCTGCGCAGGCCACAAGTCCCTGGGCAAAGGGATAGCGCCGCATCATGACCGGGATGGAAAGACAAAAAATATCCGAGGAGGCCTGGCCGCGAAGGGGGACGCGGAACTGGTGCTCATCGGCTTCGCCGTCGTTCCGTTTCAAAAAGTCCTCGACGTCGAGGGCATCATCGAGTTTCTCGAAGCCAAGTTCTGAAAATGTCACCATTTCCTGGCCGCGGGCATCGATGAGTGTGCCGAACGTCTGCGGATTGCCCAGGCCGACAAGCTTGAACGCGCCGGAGCCATAGACGATCTTGCCCGTGTCGCCCAGAGCAACGACGTCGAGACAACCTGCCCGGTGCAGCGCCAGAAGGCGTTCGATCGACTTGTGGGGAATGCAGCCATAGGCATCGGCAAAGACCGGGACCAGGTGCTGGCGAAAGTGCGCAAGGTCCTTGCCGTCAAGGAAGGGCACGATGTCGCTGAACACTTCGTGGGCGCGCATCAGCATGTAGCGCCACATGACGACGTTTCGATCGCGGTAATTGCGCTTGGATTCTTCGAGATTGCGGCGAATGGCGGCAAACCCCTGGCGGTCGCGACGCATCTCGAAATAGGCCCGGGCAAAGCCCTCTGGAGTAAAACGCTTCAGGGCCAGGGTCTTCAAAAATTGGGGATCGTCGGAAGCAAGTTGTGCCTTGAAGAGCTTCATGGCGCGGCTGAGAAAACCGGTCTTGCCGGCTGCTTGAAGCGCCTCCAGCCGCGCGGGTGTGAAGATCAGCAGTGGCTCTTCTGGAATGGGGTAGAAGAAATCAGCGTCGGGAACGATGCCTTTTCGTGATGCCATGACGAGCTTGAGGGGCGCCGAAGCCCGCGGCTCATAGTCGAGCGTTGCGCCATTTTCGACGAATTTTCCATAGCGCGTGGCGAGGGCCACGATGGCGTCAATGCCGCTCAGGGATGAGCCGAGGATGAGTGCGGAGCGGTCCTTTCCCAGCGCGAGGCTTTGGCTGGGATAGGGCGAGCGATAAAGCCGGGTGTTGCGCGGTTGATATCCGAGGTCCGTCAAATGGCCAGTGGCCAGAATGACGGTGTCGAATTGATGTTCATGCAGGCCGGAGCGAGACTGTGTCTTGACCCGGGTGCCGTCCTTTTGGGGCTCGATGTCGGCGACGCGCGTTTCGGTGCGGATGCGAACGGAATGGCCAGCCGTCTTGGCACCGTCGATCAGTTTGCCGAGCTGATCGATATAATAAGCGCCAAGCAGGATGCGCGGATAAAAGTCGCGATCACCGACGCTTTCCCGATCAATGCCGAAGCGCCTGAGAAATGCAGCGTCCGCTGCCCGCACCCAATCTGCAAGGGATACAAGGACCGGCGGAATTTCGATCGACGTGATATTGGCCATCATTTCCGGGGAATTGTGGTCCTCGGAATAGGGAATGCCGCAGCCAGCGACCTTGCCGGCCTCAAAGATCTCGATATCGAGCCGCCCGGAATTTAGCAGCAGATTCTTGAGCGTGTAGACCGCGGTTGGTCCGCCGCCGACGATGGCGATCTTTGTGGCTTTCCGGGTGAGCGTCTGGTGCATGGTAGCCTGAGCGTGGTTGGGGTAGATCAACGCAGAAGAGCGTGTGATCGACACGATGGCGCCTCAAAATTTCCTCTTCCCCAGTCGTCGGGGCTGGTTTTCCGGTCCTGACGCAACACAGGTTAAGGGCCCGCCTGGTCTTGATCGTGCAGCGCTTTAGAGTGCCCAGACGAGCAAGAGCATCGGGACGGAGACCAGCACAACCAAAATGGAAAGGGGCAGGCCAAGGCGCCAATAGTCGCCGAAACGGTAGCCGCCTGGACCCATGACCAAAGTATTGCACTGGTGACCGATCGGGGTCAGGAAATCTGACCCCGCGCCTATGGCCACGGCCATCAAAAAGGCTTCCGGTCGATAGCCGAGGTCTGCGGCGAAGGTGGCAGCGATTGGCGCCATGACAAGGACGGTGGCGGCGTTGTTGAGGAACGGCGTTACCGCCATTGCCGCGATCATAATCAGCGCTAGGGCGCCATAGGCCGGCATGGTCGAAGCGGTGGCTGAAAGCCAATTGGCGATCAGGTCGGTTGCCCCGGTCGTGCGGAGGGAATCGCTGACCGGAATAAGGGCCGCGAGCATGATCAGGATGGGCGCATCGATGTGATTATAGACATCGCGCAGTGGCACGGTGCGGGTGACGACCATGAGCACGGCGGCGGTGAAAAAGGCGATGGGTACGGAAACGAGACCAAGGGCCGTGCTGCCCATGGCAAGGATGAGGATGATCACCGGAATGACGCCATTGCGGAAACTGCCAATGGTCAGATTGCGCTCGACGAGCGGCAGGCAATCCCAGTCGCGAAGGCGCTCGGGCAGGGTGTCGAGATCGCCCTGCAGCACCAGCACATCGCCGACCTGAAAGCGGATATCGCCGAGGCGTTCGGTCAGACGCTTTTCGCGTCGGCTGACGGCAAGAAGATTGAGCCCGGCGGAATCGAAAAGGGCAAGCGCCTTGGCTGAGCGGCCAACGAGCGAGGAATTGTCGCCCACGACGGCTTCGACGACACCGACCTCGCGCGAGGAGACGGCATGGTCGCGGCGCTCGGAAAAGGCGAGTTTGCCTTGCGATACAATGCGGTCAAGCGCGTCGGGCTCGCCCTCAACGATCAGCAGCTCACCGGCTTGAACCAGAGAATCGGGCAAGGGTAGTCGGCGCTTGCCATTGGGGGCGATGATGCCGGTGATCATCGCCTGGCCGCCGCCGAGGCGCTGGACGGACCCCACGGTTTCGCCAACGCTGGGCGAGTCAGCGGGGACGCGGACTTCGGTTGTGTAGTTCTTGATCGCAATCGCCTGATCGAGCGAACTTTTCACCTGATGGCGCTCGGGCAGAAGCCGATAACAAAGTGCGAGAAAAACGACGCCGACCAGAGCCAGCGACGCGCCGACGGGCGTGAAGTCGAACATTGTGAAAGGGGTGCCGGTCAGCTCTTCGCGCACACGCGAGACGATGACGTTTGGCGAGGTGCCGATCTGGGTCATCAGGCCGCCGAGGAGTGAGCCGAAGGACATGGGCATCAAAAAGAGCGACGGGGAAACGCCCGACTTTCGCGCCATCTGAAAGGCGATCGGAATCATGATGGCGAGAGCGCCGATATTCTTGATGAAGGCGGAAAGAAGGGTCACGGTGAGCACAAGGACGATGAGCTGCGCGCGTGGGGTGCTCAAATTGGGCGCAACGCGCCGCACCAGAACTTCCATCACGCCTGACCGTGCGACCGCAGCGCTGACCACGAGAGCACTGCCCACGATGATGACGATGTCGTCGGATAGGCCCGAAAACGCATCTTCTGGCTTGACGATACCTGCGGCCACGGCGGCGAGGAGAGCGCCGACGGCGACAAGATCGTAACGCCAGCGCCCCCAGACGAATGCAACCATCATCAGGAGGATGATGCCGAAGGCTAAAATCTGAGAGGTGGTCATTCTTTGTGCTCCGTCCGTTTGCTGCAACGTCGGCGGAGTACATTTAGTCGATTGGACGCCACGATTATTGCGTGGTCAGTTAGCGGTTTATGTCCGTCTGGCCAATTCAGCGCGATCCGCGCTTGGCCCGACAGGCGTCCGAACAATATCGAACCTCATCCCAGACCTTTGCCCATTTCTTGCGCCAAGTGAATGGGCGGTTGCAGACGGGACAGGTCTTGGTCGGAAGATCCCGCTTTTCAATGCGCTTTGCCATGATCTACGCCGAGGCTACCATCCCATGGTTCCGGGTTCGCCCTTGAACGGGCCTGTGATATCCGGCGTTATCCAGCCGCCGTAGAATTGACCCGGCTGCGGGGTGACGCGGACACCATCGAGCGTACATAAATCCATGGGGCCTGCATAAAAGGCGAGGTGGCCGGCGATGGGCTCGAACGGGGCTTTTGGCATAGGGTAAGCCCAGGCAGCGCGTGGCGCCATTTGGCCGTTGGCCACGATATCGAAATATCGTGCGGCGCCCTTCCATTCGCAGACACTGCTCCCCGATGCCGGCTGGAGGGCCGCGGGGTCGATAAACTCGGGCGCGATGTAGTAGACGGGCGGATGGCTGGTTTCGAGCACGCGGAAGCTACGCGGTGCCTCGACGATGCGCTTGCCCGCGAAGACGATTTCGATGCGCTTGGTTACCGGCTCCAGCCGCGGCGGTCTCGGATAATCCCAGACGCTTTCCTGTCCCGGTTTTGGACTGACAATTTCTGGTCTGCGCATAGGCAGTGCTCCATTGGCCCATTATCGGGTTGAGCAGATACGGACCTCATATGCGGCCGGATCGTGCCAGACCCGCTCAAGCGCCGGACACGATCGTGCGATCGTAGTCACCCGAGGATGGGACCGATTTGCAGATGTCGCGCAACGCGGGCTTTAGGCCTTCTTCCAGCGTCGGGTGGTAAAAAGGCTGCGCCAGCATCTGGCTTGCCGTCATGCCCTGCGACACAGCTTGCACGAGGAGATGAGCCATGTGCTCAGCCCTTGGACAGAACAGCAGTGCGCCAGTCAGCCGACCGCTTATCGGCTCGGCATAAATCCTGACCTCGCCGAGAGCTTCGTTTTCGATCCGCGCACGACCCTGATCGGTATAGGAGGCTTTTCCAGTCAGGGTATCGGGGCCAGGCGCTTCTCCAAGTTTGGCAATGACCGGATCGCTGAAAATCATGGAGAAATAGACCATGCGCTGGGTGCGTGTGACGGCTGGAAAGGTTGCCGCGTTGCGGCCGGCAGTTTGACCCTCGGCAGAGGCTTCGTGAAGAACGGGCGATTGCGCATCGGCGTCTCCGGCAATGAAAATTGCGCTCTCTCCACACTGCATGGTTTGCAGATCATAGAGCGGGGTGCCGTGATCGTCACAAGCGATGCCCGCATTCTCAAGCCTGAGGTTTTTAAGCCTTGGCGGCCGTCCGGCGGCAATGAGCACGCGATCGAAGATATCCGAACCTCCAGTCGCACCTGTCCAGGTGACTTTTACGCCCGATCCGTGCTGGGTGCCGGTGGTCTTGACCCCAAGATGAATGTCCATCTCGGCTGATATCGCGGTCTGGATTGCCTTCTGGATGGCGTCATCCTCGACGCTGCCGACGCCTTTTGACTCGTCAAACAGGCAAGTTTTGACGCCGAGGCGGGCAAAGGCCTGAGCCAGTTCTAGACCAATGGGACCGGCACCCACGACTGCCAGGGATTTTGGCAGATCTGTCAGCTCGAATACGGTTTCGTGGGTGAGACAGAGGTCTCCAAGATCGGCGAAGCCGTCGGGGATGGTCGGCTTTCCGCCGGTGGCGATGACGATCGCCTTGGCCTTTATAGTTCGTCCATCCTCGAGTTCGAGCGTGTTGGGCGACACGAATTTTGCCCGGGCCTTGACCATGGTGCCCGAGGGAAAGTCTTCGAAACCTTGCCGGGTAAGGCGCGCGAAACGGTCCCGTTCGTCGCGCAGCCGCGTCATGACCGCTGCGCCATCCACGGCGATGTTGTCGATCTTGATGCCGAAGACATCGGCGCCATGTGCCTGCCGGGCCGTTCGTGCGGCAGCGATCAGCAGTTTGGACGGCATGCAGCCGACAGTGGCGCACATGGTGCCATTAAACGCTTCATCGATGAGCAAGACGCGGGCGCCTTCGCGCAAGGCGCGGCGGGCTGCGGCAAGCCCAGCGGTGCCGGCGCCGATGACTGCGACATCGCAATCGAGATTGTCTTTGTCAGGCATCGGCAAGCTTTCATCTTATGGTTCGCATGATGGGGACAAGGTCAGTCAAGCGATGCAGGTTCCAAAAGGGGAAAAAGTTGCAACAACAAGCCGCGCAGTTGGGCTGCGCGGCTTTGGTCGAGCATTCGCGGCTCGGTCAGGCGACGCCGCCGCCACCCACGGCGCCATAGACTTCACCATTGAGGTAGCTGCCTTCCTGGCTGGCAAGAAGAACATAGATTGGGGCCAGTTCGACAGGCTGGCCGGGGCGTCCGAAATCGGTCTGGGCGCCGAACTTTTCGACCTTTTCGGACGGCTGACCGCCGCTGGGCTGCAGCACGGTCCAGAACGGGCCGGGGGCCACGACATTGGCGCGGACGCCCTGCTTGATCAATTGCTGGGACAGGGCTTTGGTATAGGCGACGATGCCGGCTTTGGTCGTGGCATAATCGAGAAGGATGGCGGAGGGATCATAGGCCTGGATGGAGGCGGTGGTGATCACGGCAGCGCCGGGCGGCAGATACGGTGTCGCGGCTTTGGCGATCCAGTGCAAGGCGTAAAGGTTGGTCTTCATCGTCTGGTCGAAATCATCGGAGCTGAGCTCGTCGATGCTTTCGCGATATTGCTGGCGCGCGGCGTTGATGACGAGGATATCGAGGCCGCCGAACGCCTCGACCGTTTTCTCGACCATTGCCTTGCACCAATTTTCATTTTTGATGTCGCCGGGCAAGGCGAGCGCCTTGCGGCCTTCAGCCTCGATCAGCGTGATCACCTCCCTGGCGTCGGCTTCTTCGCTTGGAAGATAGCCAATGGCGACGTCTGCTCCTTCACGGGCATAGGCGATCGCCGCGGCGCGACCAATCCCGGAATCGCCACCGGTGATCAGGGCTTTGCGGCCTTCGAGTTTTCCCGAGCCTTTATAGCTCGTTTCGCCGTGATCTGGCTTGGGCTCCATCTTCTGGGCGATGCCGGGGGCCGATTGCGGCTGCTGGGGAAAAGGGGGCTGTGGGTACTGGCTGCGAGGGTCCTGCATTGCGAGACGGTCAGTCATGGTGTTCTCCTTGTGCCATGACGAATGAACGGAAAAAGCCATAGTTCCGCCGTTTGTGGGTTGCTCTTTAGAACCCAGGTTAAGGTGAACGCGGAACCAAGTGCCTGGGTTTGGACTTCATGTGTGTTGGCCCAACAGGACGAAACTCTTGAACGACATCAACGCGCAGGGTGCAGTCGACAAATTGCTCGACGCGCCCGACCTTGCGGATGCGCTCGGCAGCGACCGATTCCGCCATTTTCTCGATCATCTGCCGCTCGGCGTCGCTATCGCCGAATTGCAGCCCAGCGAGCGGATCACCTATTTCAATCAGACGTTCGGTTCGCTGATCGGGGTCGACGAGTCAATGCTCGGAAAGGGATGGGACGGCCTGCCGGATTGCGCACGGGCCGATGGCAGCAATGCCATGCTTTCTCAGCTGGCAGTTTCGGGCGAAGACCATATTGGCGGGTTTCATTGTCCCAAGGGCGACCATATCGAAGCCTGGACCAGCTTGATCGAAGACGATGATGGGACGAAGCGATTTCGTCTCCTGGCTGTGGCGCCATTACCGGGGCGCACAGACGATCTCCTCGGCCAATTGCAGGAAAAGGACACGCTGCTGCGTGAACTGCAGCACCGGGTCAAGAACAATCTGCAGATGATCACGGCACTGATCAGGATGGAAGCACGGCAGCTTCCCGACGATCATGGCGAGGCATTTCAGCGGCTCGCCGGGCGGATCAACTCGCTCTCGCTGCTCTACACCGCGCTTTATGAAGAGAATACCGACGAGGGCATCGACCTCGGTGCCTATCTCGGCCAAGTGGCTTCTGCCGTCATGGCGGCGCAGGCTTCGGAGGGCGTTCGGCTTAATCTGCAGGTCGACAGCTGGCCGTGTTCGATCAATGTGGCGATGCCGACCGGGCTCGTCGTCAACGAGCTTATGACCAATGCGCTCAAGCACGCTTTCCCTGAGGGGCGCGGCGGAACGATCAAGGTGCATGCGCTGGTCGATGACACAGGCTGCAAGGTGATCGTGGCCGATGATGGCGTGGGTCTGCCTGATGGGGCGAGTTGGCCCAAGGATGGCAAGCTCAGTGCGCTGATCGTCCATACACTGAAAGAAAATGCTGGCGCACGGCTTGATGTGCAGTCGCGGCCCGATGAGGGCGTCACCGTGACGATCTTTTTCGCGCGGCGCCGGGCTGAGCCGGAAGCGGGCTGAGGC
>CAJYKO010000006.1 GCA_913775215.1 uncultured Devosia sp.
GCTTGAGGATTGGGGCGCCGAGGACGTCGAAGCTTTCGGTCAGGATGGGCGTATCGAAGATGAGGGCGGCGCCATCGTCGAGTCGCTGGTCAGTCGGGTGTTCGCCGACGCAGCCGGTGCCCATCCATTCGCCGCCAGCTTTGCCGTGGCTTTGGGGGGAGCAGATGGTCAACATACCCGCGGGGGCCGTGCCAGTGTGAAGGGCGTGGTCGCTGCCGAGGGTGAAGGTCCTGGGCGCGATGGATGGCGATGGCCAATTGGCTTCGCCGACCCAGCGGCCAGGAGCGTCGGTGCGGGTGCCGGTGGGGGCGACGCTGTCATTGATATAGGCGCGGAGGTCGGGCTCGTTCATGACGCCGGTGTCGCGGCCCTTGAGCCAGTGATCCCACCAGCGCACGGCTTCCTGGAGGAAACCGATGGCGGGACCTGGGACGCCGTCCTGCGGATAGATATGGCCCCATGGGCCGATGATCGCCTTGCGCGGCGTCTTGAGACCTTCGAGGAGGCGCGGCACGGCATTGGTGTAGCTATCGGCCCAGCCGCCGATGGCGAGGACCGGCACTTTGATATCGGAAAAATCTTCGCAGACCGAGCCATGCTTCCAATAGTCGTCATAGCGCTGGTGTTCGAGCCAGAGGGCGGGGAAGAAGGGCAGGTTTTCGACCCGGCTAAGCCAAGCATCGCGCCAGCCTTCGCCGACGATTTCGGGATCGAGCGGGCGGGCCTGATAGGCCAGCATGATCGTGCCCCACCAGAGATTATCGTTGAGCAGCAGGCCGCCCATATAATGGATGTCGTCGGTGTAGCGATTGTCGGTCGAATAGGCTGTAATGATGGCCTTGAGAGCGGGCGGACGGCGCGAGGCGACCTGGAGGCCGTTGAATCCACCCCAGCTCTTGCCCATCATGCCGACATTGCCGTCACACCAGGGCTGGGCGGCGATCCAGGCGATGACTTCGAGCGCGTCGTCCTGCTCTTGCTTGAGATATTCGTCGGCCATGTGGCCATCGCTTTCGCCCGAGCCACGCATGTCGACGCGGATTGCGGCATAGCCGTTTTGCGCGAAGAAACCATGCATGGGCTCGTCGCGGCCACGGGTGCCGTCGCGCTTGCGATAGGGGATGTATTCAAGGATTGCCGGGACTTTCGCATCATCTTCGGGAAGCCAGAGGCGGGCGCCGAGACGGGTGCCGTCGCTGAGGGGGATCCAGATGTGTTCGGTGATGCGGATGGTCCTGGGGTGGTCCGATAGTTTGGGTGTGGTGCGGCGGGTTCAGCACCCACCGGCTGTCATCCCGGCTTTGAGCCGGGATCCATCTTAAGATCTCAGGATGGGCCCCGGCTTTCGCCGGGGTGACACCCCGAGTTTGTCGCAATGGCCTTGGCTGGCTAAACCGCCACCTTGCGCTTGGCCAGGACGTCGTCCAGCCAGTCGCGGCGGAGTTCGGGGACTGAGGTTACGAGCTCTTCGGTATAGGGGTGGAAGGGCGGCTGGAAGATTTCGGCCGTCTGCCCCTGCTCCACGATCTTGCCGCGCTGCATGACGAGCGTGCGATCGGCAAGGCGACGAACGACGCCGAGATCGTGGGTGATGAAGAGATAGGACAGCCCAAGCTCGGACTGGAGGCCTTTGAGGAGTTTGAGGATCTCCTCGGCCACCAGCGGATCGAGCGCTGATGTGACCTCATCACAGATGATGAGGTCGGGTTTGGCCGCCAGCGCGCGAGCAATGCAGACGCGTTGCTTCTGGCCGCCCGAGAGCGCGCCCGGCAAACGGTTTGCAAAGTCCTGTGGCAGGCCGATGAGATCGAGCATGCGCGCGACCTCTTTTTCCCGCGGCACGTCATACATGCCGAAGTAGAATTTCATCGGGCGGCCGATGATCTCGCCGACGGTCTGGCGCGGATTGAGCGCTACGTCGGGAAGCTGGTAGACAAGCTGGATGCGGCGCAGCTCTTCCTTCGAACGCTTCTTGTAGGAGCGCTCGAGCCGATTCTTGTCGAAGCTGATCATGCCCGAGGAAGTCGGGAGAAGTCCCGCGATACAGCGCGCCAGGGTCGATTTGCCAGAGCCGGATTCACCGACGACAGCGAGGGTTTCGCCGCGGCGAAGCTGGCAAGAGATGCTTTCGAGGACGGCGGTCTTGCCATAATAGGCGTCGATCGCCTTCACATCGAGCAGCACCTCGCCGACCGGATGATCGGTGACCGGATTGGAAAGACTACCCTGCCGCTCTGCGACGAGCATGCGAGTATAATCCTCGCGCGGAGCTTCGAGCACCTTTTCAGCGGTCCCCTCCTCAACGAGTTTGCCGTGGCGGAGCACCATGATGCGATTGGCGATCTGGGCGACGACGGCGAGATCGTGGGTGATGTAGAGGGCCGAGGTCTTGTAGCGCTGGATGAGGCTGCGGAGGAGCGCCAGAACTTCGATCTGCGTGGTCACGTCGAGCGCCGTGGTGGGCTCGTCGAGAACGAGCACATCGGGCCGGCAGGACATGGCCATGGCGACCATGGCGCGCTGCAACTGGCCACCCGAAACCTGATGGGGATAGCGATCGCCAAATGTTTCGGGATTGGGCAGCTGCAGGGTCTTGAGAAGCTCGAGCTTCCAGGCTTCGGCTTCCGGCCGGGTCATCTTGGCGTGATAGAGCGCGCC
>CAJYKO010000007.1 GCA_913775215.1 uncultured Devosia sp.
CTCAACGATTCTGTTGAAGTTTTCATTGGCGACGAGTCGATCGGCTTGATCCACCTCGACGACGAGGACGGTGACAAGTCCTACATGTTCTCGATGTCGATTCTCGATATTGACCTGGACGACGTCGAATAATTTTCACATCGGCGCCCTAGTTGGCGCCGATTTTTTCTAGCCACTGGCTGATCTCGCCATCAAAGTCGCGCCAGTTTGGTAGCATGGCGGCATCGAAGCTGTAGATCGCGGCAAGACCTGAATTTAGTTGCACAGTGCGCACGCAGCGACTTGCCGTATCGACCTCGACGGGCGTGATGCATTTGGCCACGAACGGTTGGGCTGCCAGTGCGTCATACCAGAGCACTTCGCCAATATAGCCGTTGCCGCCTAGCGTCTGGCCAATCAGCCCCGGCACGCCGCTTAGCGTACCCTTGGCAAATTGATGCACGTAGACGCTGTCTAGAAGTTCGCTGCTGGCCTTGGCCCGCGAACGCGGCACCAGTGTCACATCGACTGGCCCCGCGGCGAGGTTCACCGAAAAATCGACCTGACTGACAAATCCGGTCTGCATCTGCTCGCCGAACCTGAACCAGTTCTGCGGAATTGTCAGTTCACGACCGCCCACCGTTTGCACGATGGCATTGCCATCATCGAGCGCCGCACTTGTCCGCGCAGCCGGACGACCGGACTGGTCCACAAGGTAGGCTGCGCCGACGGCCAGCAGCAAAACACCGAGCGCGATTCCGGCAAGGTTTTGCATCATCCCGGAAAGATCGGCCGGCGCGGATTTGGTGTGTGAAGTCGTGGACATGACCGGAATTAACCAGTTCTCTCAAGCGGAGGTGACACATCACTTCAGCCGCAATATGGTTACCAAAGCGTTAAGTTTGGTTCTGCCGAGGGTCGGCGGCTGAGGAGGCTTTTATGACGCGCGAATTACTACTTGCGGCCTTCATCATGGGCGTTGGGCTCTGCGTTGCCGGGGCGGGTACGCATTTATACCAGGGGCTAGCAAGACAGCAGGCGATCCTGCGACTAGATGGCCGCAACCTTTTGGGCGCGATCGGACATCTGGCCATGAGCCTTGTCTGCGGCCCATACATCATGCTGCACATGGGCTGGCAGCATGAGGACAACGGCACACTCTCTATGACCTCGGCCTTGATCGGCGCTCTCGTCGCCTTCACTTGGGCTTTCGTCACCGGCCTCTTCTTCATGAGCGTCTACGTCGCATTCTTCCGCTGACGTCTCTGCAATCCCCGAATACAACAAAGCCGGCCTCGCTAAGCGAGAGCCGGCTTTGTTCTTCAGGCCCCTATCAGGGATCAGATGGGCGGGGCCCGGAAACTTCTGATTAGTTGGCAGCGACGATCGTCGTGCGGTCGTCCAGCATATCGACCCACTGGCCGGCATTGGCCTGGGTTTGGCGCTTGAGATATTGGTAGGGCGTCTCGTTCCAGAGCCGGATGGCGCTGTCCTGATTGTCGAGCACGAGGTCGCCGCGATCGGTGCGGACCATCAAGACGGCATGGCCGCTGCCATCGGTCTGGCGCACGACAGAGATCAACAGCGTGCTGACAGGCCAACCGGCCTCGATCAGCGCCTGGCGCTTGGCGAGAACGAAGTCCTCACAATCGCCATAGCCGCTGGTCGGATAGGTCCAGAACTCTTCGACCTGATAGAGCTCCATATCCGTCACCGGAATGATGGTCTGGTTGAAATGGGCATTGATCGAAATGAGCTGCTGCCAGTTTGTTTCATTCAAGGTCACAGCCGGCTCGACCGCGCTATTGGCCATGCACTCGCCCGGGCGCTGGCGGCAGAAATCGAGATGGCCGACGGGGATGGACGTATTGGTCGAAGCGACCTGGACATAGGCGGCATTGGTGAAGTCGAGCGCGGCACTTGGCTGGGCCAAGGCTGCTAGCGTCGCCATCGCCAATCCTGTGGCGATTAGACGCCGGAAGTTGATAGTCATTATGCGATCTCCTGATGGAGACCACGCTAAGGACCGCCAATTGCCCCGCTCCGAAAACTGGAACGCAGTTTTTATGCGTGTTTGAGTTGAATTTGACCCGAGTTTTAGCGGGTCGGGTAAGGTCTCGTTTACCGCAGGCGTACTGCGGAACGGGCAAAGAAAAAGGACGCGACCAGCGCGTCCTTCTTGTCATTTCAGGCTAGCGGAGAGCCTCAGCTCATCATGCGCAAATTCTGCTGTACGACGTTAAGCATTTCCTGAGCGGCGGCAAATTCCACGGCAACGCCGTTCTGGAAGTGACGCACCACCCGCGCACGCATGCGTCCAAGCGTAATCGGCGTGCCCATGGCCGGCCGCACGTCGAGCTCGACGGCAGCGCCCGAGAGCGAAATATCGATGACCTTGCAATTGTATCGCCGTCCGTCGTCGAGCACGACGGTCGAGTGTCGGATATCGGGCACAACGCGTTCATGCCTACGATCTTCCGGCAGGTTGAGGATATCCTTGTTGGCAAGCCAGGTCAGCTGCGCCGCCATCTTGTCGCGTTTGCGCGGCGTTGCCGCGATATCCATAAGGAACCCGCCATCGACATGGGACTGCAGCGTGCCCTCGATGCGGCCGAGATGATCGAGATAGGCGATGATGCGCTCACCCTCGGCGCCGGAAACCGGCGCGATCAGGAAAGCATCGCCCGGCGACATTTCAAGAACCTGGCAGGGGAATTCGCGCCGGTCAGCCAGCATGTAGCGGCCAAGAATCGAAACCTTGACGCGTTGAAAGCGGCTGTCTTGCCCGAAAGAGAGCGGGCGTGAGGTATCCAGATCGTCACTGAGCATGCGTCACTGGTTCCTGCCCACAGTCATAACTGCAAGCAGGATACCGATTCTGGGTTAACGCATGGTTCGGTTAGTGGCGACCACCGTCGATAACGGCGAGGTGCGCATAGCGACGCGCGCTACGGCCATAAAGCGTCGTCTGCATCGCGCCAACCGGTGCAGCAGGGGCAAAACCGACATCGTTGACGACGTTCGCAGACACTTCGCGCACCGATTCCTCGCGCGGCATTTCATCGGGCCAGATCAGGCGAAGGCCGGTGATCCTTTGCTCGGCGATCGGCTGTACTCCGAGCCAATAGGGTTCGTCCTGGGCCGTCATGGCACCGAGAATGCGGGTGTGGCTCGAACCGTTATGACGGAGGGGCATCAGGATGAGTTCGAAAGTCGTCTTGGTGTGCAGGGCAGTGGTGCCCTGGAAGGTCACAAGCGCTACGGCATGGTCTTCGGTCACGGCGCGGATCAGGGTGTCCATCGCATCCTGGTCGCGGTCATGCCAGAGCGCGGAGAAGGAGCGGCCCTTCAATTCGCGGCAATAGCTGGTGCAAAGATGCGAGCCGGCGAGACGGAAGGAAAACTTGTCGTCTTCGTTCAATTCGAGAATGAAGGTATTGGCCAGGGCCTCACGGATACGGGTCGGATCGATATCCTTGCGATCGGGCGCGCTGCGCGCACCACGAATCGTGTTCCAATAGGTATAGAGCGTATTGGTGCTCGGCATCTGCATGGTTCGGACCCGCTTTGTCATGAGAGGCATCCTCTCGTCTTGAGAGTCTCTTGCCGCGTTGATGACAATGGCAAATCGGCGGGACCAATGCCCGCTTAAACATTAATTAAGGTTAACGCAGGTGTCCCAATGTGGAAAAGGCCTGCGTAAACCGAGGAGCCGTAGGCTTTGGGAGAGTGTGGATGAGCGATGTAGACCAAACGCCCGGTTCCTCAGGCCGTCCGGCACGGGAGCCGATCTTCCTGTTGCCGACTGCCGTCACTGTGCTTGTCGGTATTTTGGCGGTGATTCACATCGCTGCAACCATGGTCCTTAACGAAGAGGGGCAGACCCAGCTTTATTTCTGGTTTGCTTTCCAGCCGCTGAGAATCGTCCTTGCCGCCCAGGACTTGAGCGTCGCCATCCCGCTCCTTTGGACGCCATTTTCTCATGCCTTCCTTCATGGCGGCTGGGACCATCTTCTCGTGAACGTCGCCTGGCTCGTCATTTTCGCCAGTCCCGTCGTCAGGCGCTATGGAGCAGGGCCCATGCTTGCCATCTTCCTGCTGTCCGCCGCTGGCGGTGCCGCTGCCTTCGCTGCGACCTCACTCGATACGGGCGCCTATCTCATTGGCGCTTCGGGCGGCGTGGCAGGCCTGACCGGGGCAGCCGTACGGTTTATTTTCCAGCCCATCCTTTATGCGCAGCATCCCGAAACGGGCCAGCGCATCGTCCTCGGCCGGCGCCTCGCCAGCATCCGCGAAACCTTCGTCAATCCGCGGTCGCGGTTTTTCACTCTCATCTGGCTTATCCTCAATGCTGCCGTCCCCTTGGCGCCACTTTTGATGGGCACAAGCCTTGGCGTTGCCTGGCAGGCACACCTTGGAGGCTTTCTAACCGGCTTTCTGATGGTGAGCCTCTTCGAGCGGCGTTCTTGAGAGTCCGATCCCCTCTGGCGCAGCATTTGCGCGCCGCAAGATAGGCGGATATTCCTTTGGCTGAAGCTTGGCGGCACGGTGCAAGGTCCGCCGACAACCGGGAGAATCACATGACGTTCAATTTCATGTCCAGGCGAGGCCTGGCAGCAGTCAGTGCAGCATGTCTGATCAGCGTTGCGCTGCCCGCTGCACCGGCATGGGCGCAAAAGACCAAGGACAAACACACCAGTGCTCCCGCGACCCAGGAATCGTCAATCGATGACGTTTCCGTCTCGATCCCGACAGTCGATGCAGTCAATTCTTCGGTCGATGGCGACGCCATCAAGTCGATCCTGTCCGGCGATATCGAAGCGAACGCCGAAGCGCTGAGTACCCTTAATGCCGACAGCATCACCGTTCCTGAAATCTCCATCAACATCAGTTCGACAGTCGATGGAGAAACTCAAGATGCCGTCCTGACCTTTACCGACCTCGTTCTTGAGGACGTGGTCGACGGCGTCGCAGCCAGCGCCAGCCTGGGTAGCACGGACATGACCACGCCAGAGGGCGGCGCAGAGTGGGGAGCGGCCTCCGTCAACGATTTCAACATCCGCGGTATTCTCGGCATTTATGGTCTCGTCGACGCCGGCCGGTCCGA
>CAJYKO010000008.1 GCA_913775215.1 uncultured Devosia sp.
CTCTCGCAGATGCTGATCGATCTCCACGGCGGCGAAGTGCCCGACAATCGTGAAGCGCTCGAAGCCCTGCCCGGCGTCGGCCGCAAGACGGCCAATGTGGTGCTCAATATCTATTTCAAGCAGCCGACCATCGCGGTGGACACCCATCTCTTCCGCGTCGGAAATCGCACCGGGCTTGCTCCGGGCAAGACCCCGCTCGAGGTCGAACTCTCCCTAACCAGGCAGGTGCCGGAGCGCTTCATGCTTCATGCGCATCATTGGCTGATCCTCCATGGCCGCTATATCTGCAAGGCGCGAAAGCCTGAGTGCTGGCGCTGCCCGATCAGAGAATGGTGCCTGTTCGAGCCCAAGACCCCACTGCCGCGCGGCTAACTTCCATAGCCGCGCGCCATGGCCGCAGCAAAGAGCGGGATCAACAACAAGACGCCCGCCTGCAGATGAACGAACCGTCTGCTCCTCGAAATCTGATCTGCCGGCACGACATAATCTGCATCACCGCCTGCCGCCTTGACCCAGCGCCGGATGGCGACCGTCGGTTGAATGGTCAGCAGTCCCATGACGAGGAATGCAGCCATCTTTCCCCAGAACGCATGGTTGGTGAGATAATACATGGGATCGACGCCGCCGAGCCAAACGCGGACAACACCGACGGCGATGACCACGACGGCAATAGCGCCATAGGCCGCGTCGACTTTGGCCAGTTGTCCCAACCGCGTGCCGCTGAGGCCAGGACGTAGCAGCGCGAACTCCGCAGCAAATATGCCGACCAGCGTGAACACGGCGAGATGGTGCAAACACGCCAATATCAGGTTCCAATCCATTGCCCTGCACTCACCCCAGTGTTAACGGTGCTCACATATATTCGAGTAAAGTAAACGATGTCAACATTAGCGAACGCACCCTATCATCATGGCAATTTGCGCCAGGCCCTGCTCGAAGCCGCGCTGATTATTCTGGACCGCGAAGGCGAAGCTGGCCTTGGTCTTCGCGATCTCGCCCGTGCTGTCGGTGTCTCGGCTGCCGCGCCCTATCGGCATTTCGACTCGCGCGCTGCTTTACTCGAAGCGCTGGCCGTCACAGGCTTTCAGCGTTTTGCTGCCACCATGGAGGCGGTTGCCGCCACCAATCCTGTCGATCCGATGTCGGCGATGGGCAAGACCTACGTCTTTTTTGCGCTGGAAAATGCCAATCTCTTCCGCCTGATGTTCTCCCCTCAACTCAAGAAGGAGGGGCGACCAGGGCTGAAGATGGCCGCCGACGCCGCCTTTGAAACGCTGCGCCACATCGTTGGCGGCGATATCAGAGCTGGCCGCATCAAGGCGCTTGCTGCCTGGGCCAAAGTGCATGGCCTTGCTATCTTGCTTCTCGACGGCCAGATTGCCGTCCGGGCTGGCGAAGATACCGAGGCGCTGATCGCCGAGATTATTGGCAGTCTCTAAGGCACTGGCGACGCCAAAGATTGCCGATAGCGACCTCATGGGTTAAACCCCCAGCGGTTTTCCCCAAAGAGTCCCGGCACCCTCATGACCCAGACCCGCTTCGACGTGCTCACCATCGGCAATGCGATCGTCGACATCATCGCGCCCGTCGAGCCGGGCTTTATCGAACGCGAGGGCATGAATGAGGGAATCATGCACCTGATCGATACGGATCGGGCCGAAGACCTCTATTCCAAGATGCCGCTCGGCCGGCAGCAGATTTCGGGTGGCTCGGCCGCCAATACCGCCGCTGGCGTGGCCTCGCTCGGCGGCCGCGCCGCGTTCGTCGGCAAGGTGGCCGACGATCCCCTGGGCGATGTCTTTGAAACCGATCTCGATGCCATCGGGGTTCACTATAATACCTCGCGCCTCAAGAACGGCGCGCTGACCGCCCGTTGCATGATCTTCGTTTCCGAAGATGGCGAGCGCACCATGAACACCTATCTCGGCGCCTGCCATCAGCTCACCGAAGCCGATATCCGCCCCGACGAAATCGGCGGCGCGGCCATCACCTATATGGAAGGGTTCTTGTGGGATCCGGTCGAAGCCAAAAAGGCCTTCGTGCTCGCTGCGCACTATGCCCATAAGCATGAGCGCGCCGCCGCCTTTACGCTTTCGGACCCATTCTGCGTCGATCGCTACCGCGCCGAATTTTTGGATCTGATCCGCTCGAAAACCATCGACTATGTCTTTGCCAATGTGCACGAACTAAAGTCGCTCTATGAAACCGACGATCTCGGCACCGCCGTGCGCGCCATCGCGCAGGATGCCGAATTGGCCGCCATCACCATGGGCGCCGAGGGTGCTATGGCGGTATACAATGGCGAAGTCGTCTCGGTCCCGGCCTTCCCGGTCGACAAGGTGGTCGACGCCACCGGCGCCGGCGACCTTTTTGCCTCGGGCTTTTTGCTGGCGATGGCGCGGGGGCAGAATCTGGAATCGGCACTGAAGACGGGGTGCCTTGCGGCGTCGGAAGTCATTTCCCACATCGGCGCGCGACCGCAGCTCGACTTGCAGGATTTGTCACGTCAGCATGGGTTGGTGGGTTAACTCATAAGGGCCCCTCCCACCGGCGTTCCCCTCTCCCACAAGGGGAGAAGGGAAGTGCTGTGGTATCGGAAGCTAAGCCCCCAACCTTTCCCGCATCTGCTCGAGCGCTTCTGCCGTCCCACCCGTCGGCCGAAACTCCAGACCGACAAACCCATCATATCCCTGGGCCCGCAACCATCCGAGCGGCCGCTTCAAATCCAGCCCGCCGCTTCCCGGCTGATTGCGGCCGGGATGATCCGCGACATGCACATGCGCAATGTGCCGTGCACGTGTGCCCACCACCTCTTCCGGCACCTCGCCCATCACCATGGACTGATAGAGATCATAGGTGATCCCGATCTCGGGCCGATCAACCCGATCCATGATATCGAGCGCTTCAATGGTGCTCGTCAGATAATAGCCAGGGTGGTCGACCCGATCATTGAGCGGCTCTAGCCCCAGCCGGACGCCTGACCCCTTGAGGACGTCCGCTGATCGCGCCATGGCGAGCGTCAGGTCGTCATGCTGCTTTGCCCGCTCGATCCCGTCGAGCAATGGACCAGACTGGCAGATCAGCACTTTTGCGCCAAGCCG
>CAJYKO010000009.1 GCA_913775215.1 uncultured Devosia sp.
GCTTCCGCGGCAACGAGCCGGTGCGCGAGGCCATGCATGCCGTTTTCCTTTACCACGCCATCAAGGCGGGCATGGACATGGGCATCGTCAATGCCGGGCAGCTCGCGGTCTATGACCAGATCGACCCCGAATTGCGCGAAGCCTGCGAGGATGTGGTCCTCAATCGCAAGCCCAAGGCCGGCGGCACGGCGACCGAGCGGATGCTCGAAATTGCCGAGCGCTTCAAAGGCGGCGCGCGCGAAGAAAAGGTGCGCGATCTCGCCTGGCGCGAATGGCCGGTTGAAAAGCGTCTCGAACATGCGCTGGTTAACGGCATAACCGAATTCATCGAAGCGGACACAGAAGAGGCGCGCCAGAACGCGGAGCGTCCGCTCCATGTGATCGAAGGCCCGCTCATGGCCGGCATGAACGTCGTCGGCGATCTCTTCGGCGCAGGAAAGATGTTCCTGCCGCAGGTGGTGAAATCGGCTCGCGTCATGAAGCAAGCTGTTGCGGTTTTGCTGCCGTATATGGAAGCCGAAAAGGCCGCCACGGGCGGGTCGGATCGCCAGTCTGCGGGAAAAATCCTGATGGCGACTGTAAAAGGCGACGTCCACGATATCGGCAAGAACATCGTTGGCGTCGTGCTCGCCTGCAACAATTACGAGATCGTCGACCTCGGCGTCATGGTCCCGCCGCAGAAAATCCTGGAAGTGGCGCGCGCCGAGAAGGTCGATGTCATTGGCCTTTCCGGCCTCATCACGCCCTCGCTCGACGAAATGGTGCATCTTGCCAGCGAAATGGAGCGTGAGGGTTTTGATATACCGCTCTTGATCGGCGGCGCGACGACCTCGCGCGTGCACACGGCGGTAAAAATCGCGCCGCGATATACCAAGGGTCAGGCGATCTATGTTACCGACGCCAGCCGTGCTGTCGGTGTCGTCGGCCAACTTCTGTCCGAAACCATGAAGCCGGACTATGTTGCCGCCATTCGCGCCGAATATGTCGAAGTTGCCGAAAAGCACGAGCGCGCGGAATTGGCCAAGCAACGCCTGCCGCTGCCCTCTGCCCGCGCCAATCACTTCAAAATCGATTGGACTGACTACAAGGTCAACGCCCCGCAGTTTTTCGGCACACGGGTGATCGAGGACTGGGACCTCGCCGAAATTGCGCGCTATATCGATTGGACGCCGTTTTTCCAGACCTGGGAGCTGAAGGGCGTTTATCCGCGCATTCTCGAAGACGAAAAGCAGGGCGACGTAGCGCGCCAGCTTTTTGCTGATGCGCAGGATATGCTGAAGCGCATCATCGCCGAAAATTGGTTCAAGCCCCGCGCTGTCGTCGGCTTCTGGCCGGCCAATACGGTGGGCGACGATATCAAGCTTTTTGCTGACAAGGATCGCAATGCGGAACTGGCGACGCTTTATACGCTGCGCCAGCAAACATCGAAGCGCGCCGACAGCCCCAATGTGGCGCTGGCCGATTTCGTGGCGCCGATCGGCACGCATGACTATGTCGGCGGCTTCGTCGTCACCGCAGGTCCTGAAGAAAACGAGATCGCCGAGCGCTTCAAGCGCGCCAACGACGACTTTGGCTCGATCATGGTCAAGGCTCTGGCCGATCGCTACGCAGAAGCCATGGCGGAGATGCTGCACCAGCGCGTGCGCAAGGAATTCTGGGGCTATGCCGCCGACGAAACCTTTGCGCCGAACGAGCTGATCGGCGAACCCTATCGCGGCATCCGCCCGGCGCCTGGCTATCCGGCCCAGCCCGATCACACCGAAAAGGTGACACTGTTCCGTCTTCTCGATGCGGAGGCCAATACCGGCGTCACGCTAACCGAGAGCATGGCCATGTGGCCCGGCTCATCCGTTTCCGGCATCTATATCGGCCATCCCGACGCTTATTACTTCGGCGTTGCCAAGGTCGAGCGCGATCAGGTGCTCGACTATGCGGCGCGCAAGGGCATGGAAATCGCCGAAGTGGAGCGCTGGCTGGCGCCCGTGCTCAACTACGTGCCTGCCTAGGTTTCCAATATCGCTCATCGCCACCCGAAGCGACGCGGGCGGCGATGAACAAGAGGTCCGAGAGGCGATTGAGATAGACCCGCCCATGGGCTGTCCGCTCTTCGTCGAGCGATAGGAGGCGCCGTTCGGCCCGGCGGCAGACCGTGCGGGCGACATGTAGCGAAGCGACGGCCGCCGAACCGCCCGGCAGGATGAACTCCTTGAGGGGCGGCAGGTCGGCATTCCAGTCGGCCACGATCTGATCCAGCGCTTCGATATGGGCTTCGGTCAGCACCGGATGGCTGGGCATGGACAGCGCGCCGCCAAGATCGAAGAGATCGTGCTGGATGCCGATCAGCACCTCTATGATGGCGACGTCGGTCTGCTGACTCTCGGCAAATCCGATCGTGCTGTTGAGTTCGTCGACCGTGCCCATAGCCTCAATCAGGGGCGCGTCCTTGCGGAGGCGCGAGCCGTCGGTGAGGCCCGTAGTGCCATTGTCGCCGGTGCGGGTGACGATTTTCGACAGACGATTTCCCAACGAGACCTCCGGATTTTCAGCGCATTTCCCTTCCCTGCGGCGGGTCGAGTGCGCTGTCAATGCTACACTCCTCTTCAAACGCCCTGCTCTCTTTCGCGATCCTCTTGCCAAGACGAGGCTTTGGGAAGAAGCTCGCGCCAGCCAGCCTCAGAGCGGCAGGGAGATTTCAAGCATGAGCGCAGACATGATCGACGGTGACACCAGCAAATCCGGCTTTTTGAGCCGTCGGGCGTTTCTCGTCGGCACGGCCAGTGTTGCAGCGCTCGGTCTTGCCGGATGCGTTTCGACCGGCACGGATATGAGCATGGATGAGGCGCGCCGCGTTTATGGGCCGCTTCCGAACGAGCGCTTTCCGGTGCCGGCAGTCAATCTGAGCAAGCTCAACCCGAAATATATGCGCCGGACGGTGCGCTACGACAGCAATGAGCCGGTCGGCACGATCATCGTAGACCCCCGGAATTACTACGTTTATCGGATCGAAGGCGACAACATGGCGACCCGCTATGGCGCCAATATCGGCCGCGCCGGGTTCCTCTGGAGCGGGGAAGCCTATATCGGGCGCAAGGCCGAATGGCCGACCTGGACGCCGCCGAAGGAGATGATCGCGCGGCAGCCGGAAGTCGCGAAATATGCTGGTGGCATGGCGCCCGGCCTCGAAAATCCGCTAGGCGCCAGAGTGCTTTACCTCTATCAGGACGGCCGCTACACGCTGTTCACGATCTATAGCACCATCATGCCGGAAACAATCGGCAAGGGCGTGACGAGCGGCTGTGTTGGTCTTCTGACCCAGGATATGATGGACCTTTATGCCAAGACCCCGGTTGATACCAAGGTCATCGTGCTAAAGGCTTGAAATGATTGAGCCCGCCGAGATGGCGGGCTCTTTTTTTTACATCAAATCGCGGGGGAAGGACTGGCTCCATTCCCGCGTTTTGACCACTGTACCGTTCTCGCTGACCGAGAGCTTGCCGATGAGATAGAACGTGTCCTTGTCGGAGCGCATTTCGGTCGTGCTGTCGATGCCGATGCGCCAACCGTCACGGCCCATCTGGTACGATTGTGTTAGCAGATAGTTAGCACTGAGTGGCTCGTAGTCCGAAATCGTTAAAGTGCGCTTGAGCGAGTGGCTGAGCTCGGTGCCTATATCAACGAACCGCAGGATGCCCTCGCCGAAGAGACCGCCGATGCCTTCGGTGACATAGGTCGTGGTCCCAGCGACATGGTCTTGGCTCGACCAGCGGCGGACGGTGCCGGGATCGAGTTGGGTGATCGGGGTTGCTGAGCCGTGAGCCGGTGGCGGGAGAGCGACCGACACATCGTCCGATGATCGCACAGGCAGACAGAATGTGCTGCCCGACGTGTCGATGGTTAGGGTCGCAAGTTCTGGCGATGGCCAGACCATGGGCCAGTAGGATGTGCCAATGGCGATGCGGATGGCGTGGCCGGCGGCGAAGCGGTGGCCGCAGTCGTTGAGTTTTACCGTGACGTCGTAGAACTGGCCGGGGACGAGAGCCTCGGGGCTCTCGTGGCTGTCCCGATGGGTGAGATTCAGGACCTGATAGCTGACGCGGGTGACGCTGCCGTCGGGGCGGATGTCGGAGAGACGGACCGAAACCTGGGCGACTGGCTTGTCTGAGGCGACGCGGAGCTTGAGGA
>CAJYKO010000010.1 GCA_913775215.1 uncultured Devosia sp.
TGGCTTGGCCTAAAGACGGGCCGGTCGATCTCCCATAAGCTCGACCGGCCCGTCTTTAGGCCAAGCCAAGAGACGGTGCCGAGCATCAGCACATTGACGCCGACGCGATCCTTGAGGATGTCGAGAACGTTTTCGACCCCCTCGTCGATGAAGTTGATCGGGCTGACCTGGATGCCGACGAATTTTTCGGCGGGATTGGGCTTGTCGGTCATGCGGCGGCTTTCGCGTGCTTGGCGATGAAGCCCTTCATGCGCTCGACCGCATCCTTGATCTTCTCGAGTGGCTGCAGGAACGACATACGGATATAGCTCGGGTCATGATCGCCGAACATCGTGCCGGGGAAGAGCATGACGCCGGTTTCGCGCAGCAGCTTTTCGCAGAATTCGGGTGTCGACATCCCGGTGCCGGCTACGTTGATATAGACGTAGAACGCGCCGCCCGGCTTGCCATAGGTGAGCCCCATCTCGTCGAGCGCGGGAAGTAGATAATCGCGGCGCGCCTTGTATTCTTCGATCATTGCCTCGATCGGTTCCTGCGGACCGGTCAGGGCAGCGAGCGCCGCATATTGGCTGATGGTTGAAGTGTTGATCGAAAGGGTGTGGCGCGTGTCGGTGATGCGCGAGATGAAGTCGGCAGGGGCGGCCATATAGCCGACGCGCCAGCCGGTCATGGCGTAAGTTTTGGAAAACCCGTTGAGCGTGATGGTGCGATCCTTCATGCCCGGCAGCGAAGCGATCGAGAGGTGCTCGTAGCCATCGTAGATGATCTTGGCGTAGATCTCGTCGGATACGATGATGAGGTCGTGTTTGATCGCCAGATCGGCGATGCCTCGGATCACCTCAGGCGGGGTCACGGCGCCGGTTGGATTGTTGGGGGAGACCAGCACGAACATCTTGGTCTTCGGCGTGATGCGCATTTCGATCTCGGCGAGATCGAGGGCGAAGTCATCCTTCTGGAACGTCGGGACCGGAACAGGAACGCCACCGGCGAGATTGACCGCCATGTCATAGGTGGTAAAGCGCGGGGAGGTGATCAGCACCTCGTCGCCCGGCTGGATCAGCGCCAGCATGATCAGGGTAATGGATTCCTGGACGCCCGCGGTCACCGCCACATCGTCTGCGGAATAGTCGAGTCCATATTCCTTGTTCAGATGGTCGGCGATGGCGGCGCGGAGGGGCGGAATGCCATGGGGACCGGTGTAATGATGCTGGTTTTCGTCGAGAGCCTTCTTGCCGGCTTCGACGATATTCGCCGGGGTGTGAAAGTCGGGGTCGCCGCGACCCATGGCGATCACATTGGTCATGCCGGCGGCGATGGCGAGCATCTTGGTCCGGAACGAGCCGTCGTCCTCGGTGATGCGGGTGGCCATATGGTCGTTCAGAAAGCTCATCAGTGCATCCTCTTGCCGGCGATAAGGGTCATCTCGACGCGCTCGAGCGCATAGAGATCCTCGTCGGGTTTTCCGTCGACGACGATGAGATCGGCTTCCTTGCCGACTTCGACCGTGCCGATCTTGTTGTCCATTTTCGAAAGTTGGGCGCCGCGAATGGTGATGGCGCGCAATGCGTCGAGATTGTTTGGGCAAACACCGACCTCGACCATGAAGGCGAGTTCGGGCGCGATGACATCGTGCTCGACGGCCGGGCTGCCAGCATCGGTGCCGAAGACGATCGGTACGCCGGCCTTGGCGGCGCGGACCAAACCGTCAAAGCGCGTCTTGTCGCCCACTGCCTTCTGGCGCTCGAGCACTTTCCAATCGGGAATGCCGAAAGCCTTGGCGATTTCGGGCTTGGCCTGCATGACGAGCGCCGAGAAAGTGGTGACGATCGGGATCTTCTTGTCGAGAAGGATCTGGATGGTCTCGTCGCTCATCGAGCCGCCATGCTCGACGCAATCGACGCCGAATTCTGCGACGCGACGGATACAGGCGTCATAGGTGGCATGCGCGGTGATCGGCAGGCGATTGCGATGGGCTTCGTCGATAACGGCTTCGAGTTCGGCATCGGTGAATTCGAGCGTGTCGTGGCAGGCCATGATCTTGATCAGATCCGCGCCGCCCTTGACTTGATCGCGCACGGCGCGACGCATCTCGTCTGCGCCTGAGGCTTCGCGGCAGACCCAGTAGGTGTGGCCGCCGGTCTGGATGATGGATTCACCGGAAACAAGCAGGCGCGGGCCAGGAAAGAAGCCCTGAGCGACGGCCTGCTTGGCGAAGAGATTGGCATTGTGGACGCCGAGATCGCGCACCAGCGTCACGCCGGCGCGAAGCGATTTCAGCATGTTGCCGGCGGCCTTATAGGCTCGGATTTCCGGGCTGTCGTACATGGACTGGAAGGAGAGCTCGTGGACACCATCCCAGGAAAGGTGGCCGTGCGACTGGATCAGGCCGGGCATGATGGTCTTGCCGCCGGTGTCGAGAACGGTGAGGTCGGTGTTGCCGAGATCTGCTGCGTTGCCGACGCGGGTGATTTTGCCGCCGCGGATTTCGACGAAACCGTCTTCGATGATTTCGTCGCCGACAGCGGTGATGATGCGGCCCTTGAGCACCTGGTCGACGGCACGAGCATCGAACATGGGTTTGGTGATCCTGGTGTAATGCCAGGAGGCGGGTTCGGGCATTTCAGGTCCTCAAAGCGGAATGACGCGCTGGTCGATGGGAAGGGTCGCGAGCAGGCGCGAGGGGATTTCGACGTGATTATCGTGGACAATCATGGTGTTGATGGTGCGGTAGCCGTCGCGGCCGGGGCGGTAGACGCCGGGCTCGTTGGAGAAGACCATGCCGGCTTCGATGGTGGTCATATCGCCCGGTGCGAGCCAGGGCGCCTCGTGGCCTTCGAGCCCCATGCCGTGACCGATGCGATGGCGGATCGTGTCGCCGAGGCCTGCCGCTTTGAGCGCGTCGAGGGCGGCTTCGTTAACATCCTGGCAACGTTGACCCGGCTTTAGCGCGGAAACGGCGGCGTCATTGCAGTTGGCCATGGCGGTCATGACATGGCGCTGGTCATCGCTGATTTCGCCGACGACGAGCGTGATGCCACTTTCGGCATGATAGCCGCCAAGGCTGGCGCCGATACCGGAGATGATCGTGTCGCCAAACTGGGGGACGCGGTGGCTGGTCGAGCCATGGGGTAGGGCGGCGCGGGGGCCGGAATGGACCGAGGCGGTGATGCCGAGCTTGGTGCCGGCAAAGGCGGCGCCGTAGTCGCGCTTCAAGGCTGCGAGGGCGAAACCGGTGCAGTCGGCGAGGAGGTCCAGTTCGCTGCCGCCGTTGCGGATGATGTTGCCGGCTTCGCTCGCGAGGCGGAATAGGCATAGGTCGGCATAGCCTGCGGCGATGCGGGTGAGTTCGAGCTCTTCGGCCGTCTTGA
>CAJYKO010000011.1 GCA_913775215.1 uncultured Devosia sp.
GATTTGTCGCCCTTGCCGGTCTCTCCGCAGCCCTAGCCGGCTGCTCCATGGGCAGCATGTTTGGCGGCGGGCCATCGAGCAGCGCCAATCTCCAGAATGCGACGGCTTCGCCGCAGGCCGTGGCTCAGGCGCAGACCAATGCGCTGCCTGCGATTGCCACCGAATGTCCGCCGATTAAGGTCCGGGTCGGCGGGGAGGCCATGTATTATTATGGCGGTGGCCGCACAGGCGATGCTAAATCCCTGCAATATCAGGGCGTGATCGACGAAGTGACCCGCAATTGCGTGGTGTCGAATGGCGTTATCACCGTCAACATGGGCGCTTCCGGCCGAGTGCTGCTAGGCCCCGCCGGTACCCAAAGTTCGGTCAACGCGCCGATCCGCTTTGCCGTCGAGCGCGATGGTCAGGCGATTTTCTCAGAAAAATACACCATCCCGGTCGCCCTGACGCCACCAGCTCAGTCGGCTGAGTTCGTCAAGGTCGTCGAAAACGTCGCCATTCCCTATCTCGGCGGGGAAAGCATCACGATCTGGGTTGGGTTCGACACGCGCGGTTAAGCGCTGACCAACCGGGAAATGAAAAAGGGCGGCCACTGGGCCGCCCTTTTGTCTATTCCGCCGCCTGCGGCAGGTCCGCAGAGCGTTCCCACTTCAGCACGGGCTGGCGCGCCGCGCGGGTTTCGTCGAGGCGCCGCCTCGGCGCCTTGACTGGCGCCGAGGTAAACCGCGTCGCATTGCCCGACTTGGCATCTGCCGCCAGCTCCGCCATCACATCGCAAAAACGATCCAGCGTCTGCTTGCTCTCGCTTTCGGTCGGCTCGACCAGCATGGCGCCATGGACGACCAGCGGGAAATACATGGTCATCGGGTGGAAACCCTCGTCGATCAGCGCCTTGGCAAAATCGAGCGTCGTAACGCCGGTATCCCTAAGGAAGCTGTCGTCGAAGAGCGCTTCGTGCATGGTTGGATAATCGGGGAAGGGCACCGAGAAGATGTGTTGCAGCCGCGCCTTGATATAATTGGCATTCAGCACCGCATCCTGCGCTGCCTGCGCGAGGCCATCGCCACCGTGGCTGAGCATATAGGTCAGCGCGCGGACATACATGCCCATCTGGCCATGGAAGGCCGTCACGCGGCCCAGCGCATTTTCTTCGACATGTTCGACCAGCTCCAGCCCCTTCTCGCCCTTGCGCACGAAAGGCACCGGCGCGAAGGGCGCCAGAGCCTCGGAGAGCACGACCGGGCCTGCACCCGGGCCACCGCCGCCATGGGGCGTCGAGAAAGTCTTGTGAAGGTTGATGTGCATGGCGTCGATGCCGAGATCGCCGGGACGAACAACACCCATGATGGCGTTGAAATTGGCGCCATCACAGTAAAAGAACGCGCCAGCATCGTGGACCGCCTGGGCGATCTCGATGACCTGCGGCTCGAAGAGGCCGCAGGTATTGGGATTGGTCAACATGATCGCAGCGACTTCAGGCGAGAGCGCCGCCTTGACCGCTTCGACATCGACGGTGCCATCGGCCTTGGCGGGCACGGGCTTGACCGTGTAGCCGAGGAAGGCCGCGGTCGCCGGATTGGTGCCATGGGCGCTTTCTGGCACGAGAACGATGGTGCGATGTGTCTGACCTGCAGCCTCCTGGGCCGCCTTGATCGCCATCATGCCGAGGAGTTCGCCATGGGCGCCGGCCTTGGGCGAGAGCGCCACGGCGGAGGTGTTCGTGAGGGTAAGGAGCCAGTGTGAAAGCTGGTTCATCAGCTCCAGCGCGCCTTGCACGGTCGAGAGCGGCTGCAGCGGATGGATGTCCGAAAAGCCCGGCAGGCGGGCCATTTTTTCGTTGAGGCGCGGATTGTGCTTCATGGTGCAAGAACCCAGCGGATACATGCCGCTGTCGATCGAATGGTTCATGCGGGAGAGGCGGACATAGTGGCGCATGGCTTCGGGCTCTGTGAGCCCGGCGAGATCAAGCTTGGTCTTGCGCTCGAAACCGCCAAGGAAGCTGTCGTCGATTTTGACGTCTGGCAGATCGACGCCGGAATGCTCGGTATCACCGATTTCGAACAGCAGCGGTTCATCGGGGATGAGCGCCGAGCCGGAGGTGGCGGTGCTGCCGCTGGTGCCGATGCCAGTAGGGCGGCCATGGGTATTCATGCTCATTGGGCGTCCTCCTCAATGGCGGCGTGGAGGCACTCGGCCAGCATTTCAATGTCGGCGTGGGTAGTCAGTTCCGTCGCGGCCAAGACGATCAGGTTCTCAACCTCCGGATTGCCCGGTTCGAGACGGCTGACCGGCACACCGGCCAAAACCCCAGCCTGGGCAAGCATTTCGACGACTGGTGCGGCGGGGACCGGCAGGCGGATCGTCATCTCGTTGAAGAAGCTTTTGTTGAGCAATTCGACACCGGGAACGGTGCCTAGCATGCGTGCGAGCTTGACGGCGTTGTGGTGGTTGAGACGAGCCAGGCGGGTGAAGCCGGCTTCGCCGAGGAGCGACATGTGGATGGAGAAGGCGAGGGCGCAAAGGCCTGAATTGGTGCAGATATTGCTCGTCGCCTTTTCGCGGCGGATATGCTGCTCGCGGGTCGAGAGGGTCAGCACGAAGCCGCGATTTCCATCGGCATCAACGGTTTCGCCGCAGAGTCGGCCGGGCATCTGGCGGATGAATTCCTTGCGGGTCGCCATGAGGCCGAGATAGGGGCCGCCGAAGTTGAGGGCATTGCCGATCGACTGGCCTTCGCAAACGACGATGTCGGCGCCGAGCGCGCCGGGGGCTTCGAGGAGACCGAGGGAAACAACCTCGGTGATGACGACGATCAGCAGCGCGCCTTGCGCGTGCGCGGCATCGGCAGCAGCCTTGAGATCGCGAAGATGACCATAGAAATCAGGGGTTTGGACAACGATGGCAGCGGTGTTGCCGTCGATTTGGCTGAGGATATCGCCCTGGCCCTCGGGGGAGGGGGCGAGGCAGACGAGATCGGGATCATCCTTGAGATAGGCTTTAACGACGTCGCGGTAATGCGGGTGCAGGCCGCCGGAGAGAACCACTTTGTTCTTTTTGGTCAGACGCTTAGCCATCAGGACGGCTTCGGCAGTGCCGGTCGAGCCATCGTAGAGCGAGGCATTGGCGACGTCCATGCCGGTGATCTTGGCGACCTGGGTCTGGAATTCGAACAGCATCTGCAGGGTGCCCTGCGAGATTTCCGGCTGGTATGGCGTGTAGGCCGTAAGCCATTCGGAACGCTGGATTAAATGGTCGACGGTGGCCGGCACATGGTGGCGATAAGCACCGGCGCCGACGAAAAATGGACCATCGCCGGCCGCGTGATTCTTGGCGGCGAGAGCGCGCATATGGGCTTCGACGAGGAATTCCGGGCTATGCGCTGGAAGGCCGAGATCGAAGCTTTTGAGGGCGGATTTGGGTACGGCGGAGAACAGCGCGTCGATATCGGCGGCGCCGATGACGCCGAGCATTTCGGCGCGTTCGCTGGCGGAATGGGGAAGGTAGCGCATGATCAGAGGGTCAATTCCGCATAGCCGTCGGCATCAAGAAGGATGTCGATTTCGCTGGCATCGGCGATTTCGATCTTGAACATCCAGCCCGCATTTTCGGGGTCTGTGTTCACCAAACCGGGTTCCTTTGTTAGCATTCCGTTAACCTCGACGATCGTGCCGGTTACTGGCGCGTAGATTTCGGAGGCGGCCTTGACGGATTCGACGACGGCGGCTTCTTCACCCTTCTTGAGTGCCTTGCCGACGGCAGGAAGTTCGACGAAGACGATGTCGCCGAGCTGCTCCTGCGCATAGGGCGTAATGCCGACAATGCCGGTCGAACCCTCGACTCGGATATATTCGTGGTCGGGTGTGAACTTGGTGGTCATGGCGGGCCTCAGATGGCTTTGCGGAAATAGCGGTGGGGAACGAATGGGGTCGGGACGACCTCGGCCGGCTGCGCGCGGCCGCGGACGGAGACCTGGAGTTTGGTGCCAGGGGCGGTGAGGGCGGGGGGCACGAAGCCGAGGGCGATGGCCTTGCCCAGCGATGGGGCGAAACCGCCGCTGGTGACGACGCCGATAGCCGCGCCGGAGGCATCGAGGATTTCGGCGCCTTCGCGCGCGGGAGCGCCTTCAACGATGAGGCCGACGCGCTTGCGGGTGAGTTGGCCCTCACGCTCGGCGAGAATGCGCTGGGCGCCGGGGAAGTCGGCGGCTTCGCGGCGACGCTTGGAGACGGCAAAGCCGAGATCGGCTTCGATGGGCGAAATGGTTTCGTCGAGGTCGTGGCCATAAAGCGGTAGGCCGGCCTCAAGGCGGAGGCTATCGCGGGCGCCAAGGCCGATGGGTTTGACGCGCGGGTCGGCAAGCAGCGCGTCCCAGAGGGTCTTGGCGTCTGTAGCCTGGACGAGGATTTCGAAACCGTCTTCGCCGGTATAGCCGGAGCGGGAGACGAGGAGCGTGCCCCGGCCCCAATCAAAGGCGCCATAGGTCATGAAACCGAGATCTGCAGCGGCGGGGACCAGCGCTGCCATGACGTTGACGGCTTCGGGCCCCTGGAGGGCGAGGAGCGCGTGGTCGGCGTCGGCGCGCTTCAGCGCAGCTTTGTCGCCTGCGGCGGCCGCGATGCGAGTGAAGTCGGCTTCCTTGGTGCCGGCATTGACGACGATGTAGAGGCCGCCATTGGCGTGCGGGGAGCGCGCGATCATCAGGTCGTCGAGCGTGCCGCCGGTTTCGTTGAGGAGCAACGAATAGCGGACCTGGCCGGGTTTCAGGGCGGCGATATCGCCGCAGATCAGCGGTTCGATGATGGCGGAGACGGCTGCGTGGTCGGCCGCGGCGTCACCACTGGGCGTATTGAGCTGAAGAAAGCTTGGGCCCATATGACTGACGTCGAAAAGGCCGGCGTGTTCACGCGTCCACTTATGCTCGGTCATGATGCCGGTGGGGTATTGGACGGGGAGCGCATAGCCGCCGAAAGGCACGATGCGGCCGCCGGCGGCGACATGGGAGGCGTAGAGCGGGGTCTGCTTGAGGTCTTGGGTCGAGGCTTCGGCCATGGGCACTCTCGGGTTGGAAGCGACACGTCAAGGCTCCGCCGGTGAAAGCGGAAATGCGTGCCCCCTCTGTCCTTGCCCTGAGAGATTTCCCGGCTGAGCGCCGGTTGCTCCTTCGGAGAGGCTCAGGCGAGCCTGCTTTCCAGAGTGTTTGACCTGACTGCGGTCCCTTTGCCTGAGAGTTTCCGGGGCGGTTGCTCCTTCGGCGCTGGCGTTTTCAGCCAGTCTCTCCCGCAGTCGAGGTCACCATGGGCGAGATTCTTGGTGGCGTCAACGGGAGGCGTGGGGATGTGCACGTAAGGCGAGGGCATGCTGAGGAGATCGCCGCAGGCTTTCGGGCATCGCAGGGCGTTGTCGTTGGTCATCCCCACCGGGCTTGGCCCAATGGTCCATGCAGGGCCAAGATGGATTGCCGGGACAAGCCCGGCAATGACGGCGGTGGAGAGAAGGGGCAAGGGCAGCAGTTAGGGATGGGCTGTGTTCTGCCACCTGCTCCTCTGCGGAGGAGAGAATACCCCTCACCCTGGAATTTCT
>CAJYKO010000012.1 GCA_913775215.1 uncultured Devosia sp.
GGCACGATGCCGGTGCGCAGCCGCACGAGACGCGCATGGGCCAGAATGAGCCCAATAAGAAGGGCCTTCTGCTCACCGGTCGATCCGAGTGCTGCCGGCATGTGCTTTTGCGCATGGAGGACTTCGAGATCGACCCGGTGTGGGCCTGATGTGGTGCGTCCAGCCGCGCGATCAAGGCCACGCGCCGCATGCCAGCGCTGCGTCAGCAGCGTCTCGAGTTCGGCCGAGGTCGCGGCTTCCGCGCCATCTTCGAAAAGGGGCGTCAACGACAAGATGGCGGCCGGAAAACTGGCATCATCGAGACTTTCGACGATCAGCGACTGGAGATGGGCGAGACTATCGGTGCGGTTGAGATGGATCGAGGCGCCAAGTTCTGCCATCTGCGCCTCGACGGCGGAGAGCCAGCGGGGGTCCGAGCCATCTTCCAGGAGCTTGTTGCGCTGGCGCATGGCTTTCTCATAATCGCCAACGGCCGAAGAGTGGGACGGTATGAGCGTGGTCACCAGCCGATCGAGAAAGCGCCTGCGCTCGCCTGCAGGGCCGGAAAAAAGCCCATCCATGGCCGGGGTCAGCCAAAGGACGCGCAAATAATCGCTCATCGCTTCGATCGAGCGCGCATTGGCGCCATTGACGCGGACGCGGCGGCCGCCATCGGGCGTGGCGCCGGTGCCGATATCTGCGGGACCGGCCTCTGTTTCGATGGTCGCTGCCACGGCCCAGCCGATATCGGCACCTTGGCTCTGCAGGGTTTCAAAACTGGCGCCGCGCAGGCCGCGACCGGGGGAAAGAACCGATATCGCCTCAAGCAGATTGGTCTTGCCCGAGCCGTTGGGCCCGGTCAGCACGACATGACGCGCGTCGAGGTCGAGCGCAGCCGAGGCATAATTTCGGAAGGCGGTGAGGCGAAGACGGGAGATGTGGCGGATCATATTTTTGGTCCGCTTGAGGAAGGTTCCCTCGCCCGGCCTTTTGGGCTGGGCGAGGGAACCTTCATTTCTAAGTCAGGTCTGATAATTACACGCGCATCGGCATCAGCACGTAAAGTGCATTCGCCTCACCCTCTTCCTTCACCAAGGTCGGAGAATTGGCGTCGTTGAAGAGGAAAACCGCGCTTTCCGAGCGGATTTGACCGATGATGTCGAGGAGATAGCGGGCGTTGAACCCGATTTCGAAGGCGTCGATGTCGAAGTCGACCGCGAGTTCTTCGCTGGCCGTGCCGTGGTCGGGATTGGTGACGGAGAGTTCAAGGAGGCCATCGTGCGCCGAGAGCTTGACGGCCTTGCCGCCACGGTCCGAGGCAATGGTCGAGACGCGATCGACGGCCACGGCAAAGGCGCCGCGATCGACCAGCATCTGCTTTTCATTGTTCTTCGGGGTCACGCGATCATAGTCGGGGAAGGTGCCCTCGATGAGCTTCGAGAGCAGGACCACCGGGCCGACAGTAAAGCGGATCTTGGTGTCCGAGACTTCGACATGGACATCGCCCTCGACGCCATCGAGCAGTTTCTGGACTTCCCCGACGGTCTTTTTCGGCACGATGATACCACTCATGCCGCCAGCGCCTTCGGGCGCTGCGATTTCGGCGCGCGCCATGCGGTGACCATCGGTGGCGACGGCGCGGAAGAGCGAACCAACTTGCGAGTTTTCGACGGCGTGGAAATATATGCCGTTGAGATAGTAGCGCGTTTCTTCGTTCGAGATCGCGAACTGGGTGCGCTCGATCAATTCGCGCAGCAAAGCCGCAGACACGTCGAATTCATGCGCGAAGGCGCCGGACTTGAGGTCCGGGAAAGAGTCTGGCGAAAGGCAAGCGAGATTGAAGCGCGAGCGGCCGGAGGTGAGAACCATGTTCTCCCCGCCATCGGTTTCGAGCCGGACTTCGGCGCCGTCGGCAAGCTTGCGCACAATTTCATAAAGCGTATGAGCGGGGACCGTCGTCGTGCCGGGGGTCGACACCATCGCCGGTACCGATTCAGTCACCTCGATATCGAGGTCGGTGGCGCGCAATTCGACATGGTCGTCGCTGGCCTTGAACAATACGTTGGCCAGGATCGGATAGGTGTTGCGGCGTTCAACCACCCGATGCACATGGCTCAGCGACTTGAGCAGATGGTTGCGTTCGAGCGTGACTTTCATAATCGGCATCTATCCTGGCGATATGCAACGGCGACCCCGGCCAAGGCCGGGCTGCGACGTTTACAGTTTCATAAGATATTGGCAAGGGCAGTGAGGCGTTTAGCCCGGCAGAGGGACTAGCCTATCGGGGTTTTCCGCAAAAAAGCACAAGGCGCGGGCTCAGCTCTGGAAATAGATGGTTACGGAAAACTCTTCGTCCGTTTTGGCACCAAGCGCCACAAGCCCCTCGAAAGGCACGCATTTTTTGACCGCATCGAGGATGCTGCGGGCCAGAAGCGGATGCTTGCTCGCAAGCTTGGCATCATCGGGCGAAAAGGCGGCGTCACCATTAAGGCGCCCATCGCCAAAGAAGACGATATCAAGCGCAAGGCGCTGCGCCGTTTCGCCCGGCGGCACATTCCAGCAGGCCATAAGCTGCTGCTGGACGCGAACGGCAATGGCCTGGTTTTGTTTGGCCATAGCCTCTGGCGAGAGGCCCTGAGCGAAAACGGGGGTCACCAGGAGGACACTGGCAAAGGCAACGGCGAGAAACTGATTCATCACGCGCTCCTGCAAACCATGTCAGGCCGAAACGTGGCGGATTGCCAGTTGGAGAGAAACTTATATTGGGCGTGGCCAAAAGGTCGCTGCACCCTGGCCCTGCGAGCATTGCTCTCCTGGCGTTCGATCCTAAAATCGCTCCACTGGAGCGATTTTGCGGCGGGCAAGCCCGCCGCCGACTCTCACTCTTCCAGCATGCGCTTCAAAAGTTCGATTTCCTGGCCGAGTTCGAGATCATCCTTGATCATCTGCTCGACCTTGCGGACCGAGTGGAGAACCGTGGTGTGATCGCGACCACCGAAGCGGCGGCCGATTTCGGGCAGCGAGCGCGAGGTCAGGGCTTTCGCCAGATACATCGCGATCTGGCGCGGACGGACGACGTCGCGCGAGCGGCGGGCCGAGAGCAGTTCGTTGCGTGGCACCTTATAGTGGCGCGAGACGATTTTAAGGATGTCTTCGATGCGGACGCGCTTGGCGTCGCGGGCGCGGATCAGGTCGGCCAGGGTCTTTTCGGCCAGCGGCACGGTGATCAGTTCACCGGTCAGCTGATTGGCGGCGACGAGGCGATTGACGGCGCCATCGAGATCGCGGCCGTGGCTGGTTACCGCACGGGCGACATAATCGAGCACGGCAGGCGGGAAATGCATGCCGAAACGGGCGGTCGACTGATCGGCCCGGCGCTGCACGATGGCGCGGCGGAGGTCCATGTCGAAGGTCGAGATCGGCACGACGAGGCCGCCGGAAAGGCGCGACCGGACGCGTTCGTCGAGCATTTCGAGATCGCGCGGCGGGGCGTCGCCGGCAACGACAACCTGCTTGGCGCCGGTCAGCAGCGCGCCGAGCGTGTGGCCGAATTCGGTGGCCGACTTGCCCTGCAGGAACTGCATGTCGTCGATCAGCAGCAGATCGACCTTGCGCAGCCACTCCTTGAAACCGAGCGCGGACTGGCGCTGCACGGCGGTGATGAAGTGGTACATAAAATGGTCGGCGGTCAGGTAGACGATATTCTTGGAACTATCGGCCTGGCTGACGGCGTGGGCGATGGCGTTGAGCAGGTGAGACTTGCCGAGGCCAACGGTCGAATGGATATAGACCGGATTGAAGGTGACCGTGTTGTTGATCGCGGCATTGGCGATTTGCTTGGCGACACCAAAAGCCATTTCATTGGCTTCGCCCGACACGAAAGTGTCGAAAGTCATGCGGGAATCGATGGCACTACCGGCAAGGGCATCACCCTTCTGGGCCTCGCGCACCAGGCGCGCAACCGGAGCGGCAGCGACCGGCTCGACAGCGGCCGAAACAGGCGCAGCGACTTTGGCCACCGGGGCACTTTCGACTGGCTCGGGTGCGGAAACCGGAGCGGGAGCAAGGCGCGGACGGGCTTGACCATTGACGCGGAGGGTCACCTGTAAACGCCCGGCTTCCGGGGCATCGTGACGGAAGGCCTCGACAATGCGGTCGGAATAATTGGATTGCACCCAGGAGCAAAGGAACCGGGTGGGGGCCGAGAGATGAACGAGGTCGTCGACTAGTTCTTCGAGCTCGAGACGAGCAAACCAGGAGGCAAAGACGTCTTCGCCGACTGCAGCTTTGAGACGGGCGCGGACGCGCTCCCAGACATCGCGCTGAGATGCAGAATCGCTCATGACAGGTTCACCGCCTGGGGTAACGGAAGAGGAGGAAGGAGAGGCGGCCACTGACCAATCCTCCCTGCCCGCAATTGCCTGTCGCATCATGGTTTCTCAGCCCTGTTTCGTTGTGTCCGATCGGTCCGCGTGCCGTCGTGACGAATGTGTTTGTCTCGTTTGGGAACGAGCACCACCCTGCCTCCCCGGAGAGGGGAAACATTGAACCATCGACATTGCTGCCTTTGGCCTATCGAATTTTCAGTGAGTCCGGCGTGAGCCGGAAACTATCTCGTCGTGCCACCCCGGAGAAATCCGGACGCACATCGACTGGATAAATTGGTCATAATTAGCCCATGCCCGCTCTCGCCTAAGGGTTCGAGAGAGCTCCCAATACTTGCCCCGAAGTGAACTGCCTGCACCGTGCCAGGGTCGTTTGGGCGCCCCGTTTTCCGTGCTGACCAGATTACTTTAGGGGGTTGGTTTTAGCCCCGCAACAGGTGAATCGTTGAAATAGGGTCTTGACTCAGACGCAGAGATTTAACCCTTCCGCGAGGGCCAAAATTGCCTTTCCACAAGAGCCTGTGACTCCATACAGAATCGGTTTTTCCCAGAGTTAAGGAGCGGTGAAAAAAATGTTCTTGGCCGCTCCGTCCACCGATTTTATGTCGACTTGATCGAAGTTTAGCCTTAGCCCTGATTTGGAGCTAACGCTTTCTGATTCAAGGGCTTTCAAGTCTGTTTGATTCAATCCACAGGCTTATTCACCCCGTCACGCAACCATCATATGACAGGTGGGCGACAAAAAACTTGCCAATTTTAGCCCAAGAAAAAAGGCTCCTTGCGGAGCCTTGTTTCCTTATCGACCGCGTCTGCCTTTCCGGCGCCGCAGTCCCTGTCGTCTTAGGCCTGAAGAGCCTTGACGCGGCTGTTGAGGCGGCTGACCTTGCGGGCAGCAAGATTGGCATGAACGATGCCCTTGGTGGCGGCGCGGTTGATTTCCGGCTCGGCTGCCTTGAGGGCAGCGAAGGCAACGGCGTGGTCGCCAGCGGTGATCGCTTCTTCGACCTTGCGGATGAAGGTGCGAACGCGCGAACGGCGCGACTTGTTGACCGCGGTGCGGGCAGCGATCTTGCGGGTCGCCTTCTTGGCTGACGGCGTATTGGCCATTTCGGTCCTCTTTAATCTCGTCCGGCCGGCAAGGTCAAAGCCGCTCTAGGCGCCCTAACAAGCCGGGATAAATGAAAGCGGCGGCACGCTGCCGCCAAGTCGGTGGTGCTATAGGGGAAAGGCACCGGGGCGTCAACAGCTTTGGTCCATCGGGCCCGGTTCCGGTAGCAACACGTTAGCATCGAGGCGTATTTAACGCGAATTGGTTATGGCTGCTTCTGGCACACGGGGCAATAAAAGGTCGAGCGCCCGGATTGGACGATGCGGGCAACAGTGCCGGTGCAAAGGGGTGTCGGGCAGGGATCGCCCTCCCGATCATAGACGGCGAAGCGGTGCTGAAAGTAGCCCGAGCCACCTTCGGCATTGCGAAAATCGCGTAGGGTCGAGCCGCCGACTTCGATCGCCTCGATCAAAACCTCGCGCACGGCGTAGGAGAGATCCTCGAGCGCCTTTTTCGGCTTTTCCGCCTTGGTGAGGAGTGTACGCGCTTCAACCGTGGGGAGGATATGTGCCCGATGGAGGGCTTCGGCGACATAGATATTGCCAAGGCCAGCAACGACGCGCTGATCGAGGAGCGCGGCCTTGATCGGCGCCTTCTTGCCCTTGAAGGCGGAAGCCATTTCTTCGGCATTGAAATCATTGCCGAGCGGCTCGGGCCCGAGACCTTTTAAATAGGGGCTATCCTCGGCACGCTCGAAAATATCCAAAAAACCGAAGCGGCGGGGGTCGGCATAGATGAGGTGGCTTTTGCCGTGCTCGGGGTGAGAGATGGAGAGGATCAAATGATCGTGCTTGGGCTCGGTGCCGGGCTCATAATAGCGCGGCGGCTTGTCGATGCCGTGCTCGGCAAAGCGCCAGGAGCCGGTCATGCCAAGGTGGCTCAAAATGGTGAGCCCATTGTCGAGCGCAATAAGAAGGTATTTGGCGCGGCGCCCGACATTGGTGACGGTGGCGCCGGTGATTTTCTGAGCAAGGTTTTCCGGAAAGGGAAAGCGGAGATCAGGGCGTTTCTGGTCGACGGCATCGATGCGCGCATGCAGCAGCCAGGGTTCGAGACCTCGTCGGACCGTTTCGACCTCGGGCAATTCGGGCACTCAAAACTCCTTCACCCTGCGCGGGTTTGCGCCATGGGCTTTTGACGACGCCTTATATATGGTGCGCGCCGACCCCAAGTGTACGCTTGATTAGACCAGCAAAGAGGCTTGAGCCATGACCGAAGCGCGCGAAACCACCCATTTCGGCGAGCAGACCGTGGCGCTCGAAGACAAGCAGGGGCTCGTCAACAAGGTCTTTCATGACGTGGCTGACCGCTATGACCTGATGAACGACCTGATGAGCTTTGGGGTTCACCGGCTCTGGAAAGACGCGATGGTCGCAGAACTCGCGCCACCGCGCACCGGCAGCCGTGGCTATAAGGTGCTCGACATGGCAGGCGGCACCGGCGATATCGCCGAGCGCATCGTCAATTCAAGCTACGGCTATGCCGAGGTGACGGTCTCCGACATCAATGGCGACATGCTGCGGGTTGGTGCGGAGCGCGCCAAATCCTGGCGCTTTCCGGCCCAGGCCAGCTTCGTCGAAGCCAATGCGGAAGAACTGCCTTTTGCCGACAAGAGCTTTGACGCCTATACGATCGCTTTCGGCATTCGCAATGTGCCGCGGATCCAGCAGGCGCTCAACGAAGCGTTTCGCGTCTTAAAGCGCGGCGGGCGGATACTGGTGCTCGAATTCTCGCAGGTCGATGTGCCGGGGTTCGATGCGGTCTATCGCGGCTTTTCCGACGCGGTCATTCCACCCATGGGGCGCGCCGTGACCGGGGATGCGCAGCCCTATCAATATCTCGTTGAATCCATCCGCAAGTTTCCAGACCCGGCGCGGTTCGATTCCATGCTGTCGACGGCCGGCTTTAGCCGCGTCAAGCACACGGCCTTTTCGGGCAATATCGCGACGCTGTTTTCGGGCTGGAAGATTTAGTCCATGGGCCTTGTCTCCTATTTTCGCTTTTTCCGTTCCGGCTGGGTGCTGGCGCGGGAGGGTGCGTTTTCGGTTTTGCCGGTGGAATCACTGCCGCCGATGATGAAGCTCGGCATTGGGCTGGCGCGGGTGATCGAGCGGCCGAGCGTGCGCAAGACGGGCCATGTGGATCGGCTCAATGCGGCGCTGCATAAGCTTGGGCCGTCATATGTGAAATTCGGCCAGACGCTGGCGACGCGCCCCGATATCGTCGGGCCCCAGGCTGCCGCCGATCTTGCGGGCCTCCAGGATCGCATGCCGCCGTTCGATGCCACATTGGTGCCGGGAATTCTCGATCTGGCGCTGGGCCCGAAGGCCAAAAACCTGACCGAGATCAGCCCGCCAATTGCGGCAGCCTCGATTGCGCAGGTGCATCGGGCGCAATTGCGCGTGCCGGGTCAACTGCCCAAGACCGTGGCGGTCAAAATGCTGCGGCCGGGCGTTTCCGAACGCTTTCATGCCGATACCAATGCGCTTTATGCCGGGGCGCGGCTCGCCGAAATCTTTGCGCCATCGGCGCGGCGCCTTCGGCCGACCGATGTCGTCCGGACGCTCGACCATTCCATGCGGCTCGAACTCGACCTGCGGCTCGAAGCGGCGGCGATTTCGGAAATGACCGAGAATATCAAGAACGATACCGGGTTCATTATTCCTGAGGTCCAGTGGGACCAGGTGGCGCAGAATGTTCTGACCACCACCTGGGTCGATGGCATCCCCATTCGCGACCATGCTGCGATCGATGCGGCGGGGATCGATCGCAAGGCGCTGGCTTCAAAGCTCCTGCAATCCTTTTTGCGGCACGCCATCCGCGATGGCTTCTTTCATGCCGACATGCACCCGGGCAATCTCTTTGCCGACCGCAAATCTGGCGACGTGATCGCTGTCGATTTCGGCATTATGGGCAGGCTCTCGATGCGCGAGCGACGCTTCCTCGCCGATATTCTCTATGGCTTTATCACGCGCGACTATCGTCTCGTGGCACAACGCCATTTCGATATCGGCTATGTGCCCAAGGGCCAGTCGGTCGACGATTTCACCCTGGCGATCCGCTCGATCGGGGAGCCCCTCCATGGCCGGACGGCGGCCGACATTTCGATGGCTAAGGTTCTGGGCCAGCTGTTCACCATCACCGAACTCTTCAACATGCAGACGCGGCCCGAACTGGTGCTGCTGCAAAAGTCCATGGTGCTGGTGGAAGGGGTGGCGCGCAATCTCGATCCCGACCTCGATATATGGACCGTGGCCGAGCCCGTCGTTGGCGATTGGCTGCGGCGCGAAGAAGGCCCGGTGGGGCGGATCGAAGATTTCGTGGGCCATTTCAACCGGATGACGGAAGCGCTCGGGCGCGTGCCGGTGCTGATTGCCGAGGCGGAACTGGCGCTGACCGAGCATCGAGCCATGATGGCGCGGCCGCAGAACCGGTTTGCCAATGGGGCACTGATGGCCGTGCTGGCGGCAGCCTTTGTCGTGCTGGTGCTGGCGGGGTGGCGGTTGCTGTCGGGCGGACTTTGAGGCTTTTGCCTTCTGGCAGGATAAGGCCCCCTCACC
>CAJYKO010000013.1 GCA_913775215.1 uncultured Devosia sp.
ATAAAACGCGACCGCAAAGCCGGGCATAATGAGATAGTAAAGCGTCTGTGGCAGATTGGTGAAGGCGCGGACAAAATCGCCCTGGATCAGCGGCATGATGAAGGGGACATGACCCGAGATCGGCAGGATGCGTAATTGCAGACCAAAAAACATGATCATCATGATGCCAAGCCAGAAGCTCGGGATCGACTGTCCCAACATGCCCATGGTCATGATCGAGCCATCCACCGCGCTGCCGCGATTGAGCGAGGCGACGACCCCGAGCGGGATGGCGACCACGATAGCCAAGAACATGGCAAAGAGCGTCAGTTCCAGCGTCGCCGGGAGGGCCTCCATCACGGCCTCGATGGCGGGGCGCTTATAGGACAGGGAATTGCCGAAATCGCCACGGGCGAGGTTGCCGAGGAAATTGATATATTGCTCGGGCAAGGACTTATCGAAGCCCAGAGCCTCACGGGTGCGCTGGATTTCAGCTTCGGTCGCGCGTTCGCTGACGTAGAGATAAGTGGGATCGCCGCTCATCTGCAGGGCGGTGAAGGTAATCAGCGTTACCCCGATGATGACGATGGCGCTTTGCAAAAGCCGCCTGACGATAAATGTCCACATGCGCGGTCAACCGATCTTGGAGAGGCAGGGGATGCGCCGCGGGACGGCGCACCCGGTTGGTGTGAGGCTACTGCTTGAGTGCCGCGGCAAAAAGCTCGATTTCTTCATCGCGCCGGGGCGTCCAGTCGATGCGATTGGAGACGCCGTAGAAGTCGGGCTGGAAGTAAAGCTGCAGCCACGGGCCTTCGTCATAGAAGAGCTTGAGCATGCGGTTGATGATTGGCCGCGCCTCCTCCACAGTGTCGGCGGCGAGCGCCAGTTTCCAGTCATCGAACCAGCGCGGGTCCTTCCAGCTCTGGTAGTTCGTGGCGGCGTCAGGCGTCGAAAAGAGGCTCATGTCGTAGAGCGGGTTCCAGGTGACTCCACCCTGCCCGAGGAAAAAGAGCGGGCCCATCTCCTTGGTGCGCAGCAGAGGGGAATAGACCGAGGCCCACTCGAGCAGCTCGACTTCGGTCTCAACCCCGATATCGCTCAGATATTGGCCGATGGCCTGGACGACATTGGCGTCGTTGAGATACCGGCCGCGCGGCCCCTGCAGGCGAATGCTGAAGCGAACGCCGTTCTCGCCGCGCGGGTAGCCAGCTTCGTCGAGGAGCTTTTCGGCCATGTCCGGATCATAGGGGACAGGTTGCAGGTCCGGGTTACCATTGGGCGGATTGACGAGGCTCGTCATGCGCTCGCATTCAGTGCCGAGAAGCTGAGTGCAGATGCTCGGCACATCGACGGCATATTGCAGCGCCCAGCGAACCTTGGGGTCCTGGATTTCCCTGGCGCCCGGCATGCCGGCAACGCCTTCGCCGAGGTTGAAGCCGACCTGCATGCGGCGCGTGCCGCTCACCTTCTCGACGACAGCCGTACCCGAGGCGTCGATTGCCTCGATCTGATCCGGCGCAACATTGGTGATGATGTCGACATTGCCCGCGATCAGTTCGGCAGTACGGGTCGAGGCTTCTGGGATGATGCGCCAGATAATAGTATCGAAGGTACCGGGATCCTTGACCTTTTCGAGAACGATCTGCGAGCCGCGATCCCAGGACGCCAGGCGATATGAGCCCGAGCCAATCGGGTTTGCCGCCGCTTCCTCGAGCGTCATCTTCTCGTAGCTGTCTTTGCAGTGGATATAGACCTGCGCCATCATCCCCAGAGCGAGCGTAGTCTTGGCGCTGAGGTTGATCTTGACGTCGAGATCGTCGACGACCTCGGCGGATTTGAATCCCAGCGTCGTATAGACAAAGCCGGGCGTATTGCCGGTGAAGGCATTGGCCGGATCAGCCGCACGATTGAAGGAATAGGCAACGTCTTCGGCGGTCAACGGTTCGCCATCGTCGCAGGTGAGGCCATCCTTGATCTTGAACGTATAGGCGAGCCCGTCGTCGCTAACCTTGGTGTCTTCGACGAGATAAGGCTCGATTTCGCCCTCGAAGTTCACGCGGAACAGCGTCGCGAAAATATGCTTGGCGATATTGGAATTGTCGCGGCTCGAAATCTGGGCCGGATCGAAAGTGGACGCATCGGCGCTCAGGCCCACGACGATCGTATTGTCGGGGGGAGCCGCCAGGGCTGTGGTCGAGAGCGCGGCGCCCAAAAAGGCGGCGACGGCACCAAAGCGAAAGAGTGTTCTCATTGTCATTCCCTCATTGACCTCCCGGATGCGCAGTTTTGCCAGCTATGCTGCCAGCTTGTGCCGGCACGCAGGGCTTCTCCTGACCCTGCGTGCCGAAATGCGTCACTGTGCGGCGAGTGCGGTGTCGAACAGGTAGACCTTTTCGTCGCGGCGCGGCTCGAACGTGACCCGCTTGGACACGCCGTAGAAGTCCGGCTGGAAGTAGAGCATCAGCCACGGCGGATCGTTGTAGAAGACCTCGAGCATGCGATCGATGACGGCGCGCTGTTCTTCGTCGGTCTTGGCTGCGGCGATTTCCGGCCAGCCATCGAACCAGGCCGGGTTCTTCCATTCGGTATAGTTGGTGCCCGCATCGACAGCCGAGAGATCGGCCATGTCATAAAGGGCACTCCAGGTGCCACCACCCGAACCGAGGAGGAACATCGGACCGACATCGTGCTTCTGGATCAGCGGCACATAGACCGATGCCCATTCCATCAATTCGACATTGGTCTTGACGCCGATATCGTCGAGATACTGGCCGATGGCGAGAGCGACGTTGGCGTCGTTGAGGTAACGGCCGCGAGGCGCCTGGAAGGTGATCTCGAAGCGCGTACCGTCTTCACCGCGCGGATAACCAGCGGCATCGAGCAGTTCTTCGGCCTTGTCCGGGTCATAGGGATAAGGCGTCAGGCTCTTGTTGTCGTTGGGCGGATTGACGAGGCCGGTAGCACGCGTACACTCAAAGTTGAGAAGTTGCTTGCAGATGGCTTCGACATCCACCGCATATTGCAGCGCCACGCGCACATCGGTCTTCTGGATGGCTTCACCGCCCGGCGACCCGGTGGCGAACGAGTCCTTCATGTTGAACCCGACATAGATACGGCGCGTGCCTTGGACGGATTTGACTTCGGCCGTGCCGGAATTATTGACGGCATCGATCTGGTCAGGGGCAACATTGGTGATGATGTCGACATTGCCCGCGATCAACTCGGCTGAGCGGGTCGAGGCTTCCGGAATGATACGCCAGACGATGTTCTGGAAGCTGCCTGGATCCTTGATCTTTTCAAGAACGACCTGCGAGCCGCGGTCCCAGGAAGCGAGACGATAAGACCCCGAAGCGATCGGCTTGGCCGCCGCGTCTTCAAGGCTCATCTTCTCGTAGCTGTCCTTGCAGTGGATGAACACTTCCGCGATGAGGCCGAACGAGACGGGGTTCTTCTTGTCGAGGTTGATTTTGACTTCGGTATCGCTCAGCGCTTCCGCACCGGCAAAGCCGATGGAGGAATAGACGAAGCCAGGCGTATTGCCCGTGAAGGCATTGGCAGGATCAGCCGCGCGGTTGAACGAATAGGCGACGTCTTCAGCGGTCAGCGCTTCGCCGTCTTCGCAGGTCAGGTCAGGCTTGAGCGTATAGGTATAGCTCTTGCCGTCTTCCGCCTCGACATAAGACTCCGCCATCTGCGGCACGATATTGCCTTCGGGATCGACCTCATAAAGCGTCCCAAAGATGTGCTTGGCGATATTGGAGTTGTCGCGGCTCGAAATATTGGCCGGATCAAAGGTCGAAGCATCTGCGGAGATGCCCACGACCAGGGTATCTGCAGGCGGGGCGGCATGGGCGGAAGCAAGCGGCAGAATAAGCGCCGCCGTGCCTGCCATGAGAAGATATCTCACGGTGTTCATTGGGACGTCCTTTGCTGGAGTGCAGAGTGGTGTTGTGTTTGGCCGATCTCTCGCTTCGCATGCAGATCGAGATCGGCCGGATTGATCGCTTGGCCCTGTTGTGAGGAGAGGATGCAGGCTTGAACCATGCGAAGCGAACTGAGGTGGTCGCGCCCGGTGCACGGCAGGTCAGCCGTGCCGCGCATGGCGGCGACGAAAGCGGCGAGGAGGGATTTGGCGTCGTTTATCCACTGCTCGTATGGCGGGAGCGCAACGGCGGTCAGCTCGGCGTCGGCGTGAAGCGCATAGTTGAGTTCGCCGAACTGATTGTTCTGGACGACGACCCCGTTCCTGCACTCGCTGCGCCACTGAAAGCCCGGCTTTTGCCAGTTGGACTGCCAAAGACCCTGATAATTGACCTCGACGCCGTTGGCGAAGCGGATGAGAGCGCTGACATTGGCGTCGTCGCGATACATCGACCAGCTCGGATTGAAGGTCGAGCCGAAGACCGAAACCGGTTCGGACCGGTACACGAAACGCATCAGGTCGAAATGGTGGATCGATTGTTCCCAGAGCATGGGCTGATCCATGGTCAGCGGATACTTGTTGAAGTTGGGCTTCCAGCCATCGCGCCAGCGCTCATAGGTGAAGCGGCCGAATTCGGGCGCACCCACAGTCTCGTCAAAAAGGCGCAGCGTTTCCTGGGTAACGGGCAGGAAGCGGAAATTGAGCCCAACCGTGAGCGGCACGCCGGCATCTTCAGCCATCTCGACATACCGCGCCGCGAGGTCGACGCTATCGGCCAATGGCTTTTCCGCGAGAATGGCAACGCCGGCCTTACAGGCCAGCTCCATTTGCCTTTCGCGCCCGCCAGGCGGGGTGGCGAGGAGGACGAAATCGGCATCCACCGTCGTAATGAGATCAAGATCGGGGCTGGCAGCGGCTTCAGGCCACTGGGCCAGGGCGCGGCTGCGCGCGTCCTCCGAAGGATCGATCAGGCCGACAATGGTGCAGTCCGGATTTTCGCGGATGACGCGCATCCAGAATTGGGCACGCGCACCAAGACCGACGAGGATGATGCGAAGCGGGCTCATGCGCGGGCCTCCGCAGAGAGAATACGGGCAAGACCAGTGGGTAAAGTTGTCCACTCATAGAGTGCGGAAAGGTCGATACGATCGCTAGCCATGGGCAAGCGTTCGATGCGCGTCGTATCGCCGATGACGATCTGCGCTTCGGGAATGAGGTCGGCAATCATCCGGGCAAGGTCGATATTGGCGATCGACTGGCCCGAAGTGAGATGCAACACGCCGCGAAGAGGCGGTTGCTGACGCAGCAGGGCGTCGATCGCCAAGGCCAGATCAGGGGCAAAGGTCCAATCGCGGCGCTCGGCGGGCATATCGACGATGATCGGTTCACCCAAGAGCGCCGTGTTGAGCCAACGCCTTATGGGCGAAACCACGGTGCGGGTGTCACGGGGGCGTTCGTCCGGTCCATAGATTGGTCCGAGGCGAATTGAGATTGCGCGTAGCTCCGTTGCGGCTGCGGCGGCATCTTCCCCGGCGCGCTTCGCTTTTGCATAAGGCAGGTCAGCGGTTGCGGCCGTGCTTTCAAGGTGAACGCCATCCCCATCCTTCGCGCTGAAGACACCTGACGAGGAGATGAAGACGAAGTCTTGGGCACCGCTCTCGCTTGCGTGGCGGAGGACCCGGTTCGTCAACGCGGTATTGGCAGAAAGAAGCACGTGCTCGGCTGCTGTACCGCGCTTCGCCGGAGTGGTGATCGCCGCACCGTGAATGACGAGGTCTGCGAGTGGCAGAGCCATTTCGTCAGAAAGGAGATCGCCCTCAATTAGGTCGATGTCCGCCAGGCGTTGACGCGTAGTTGGATCAAACAGCCGATCGACAGCAAATACTGCGTCGCCCAATGCCTTGAAACCTGCGGCGAGGTGCGAGCCGACAAAGCCACCAGCCCCAGTGATCAAGACGCGGCGCGTCATGGTGCGATCCCCAGTTCTTCCGGGGCGATCTGGGAGGCAGAACGGGTGTGATCCGAAATCAACGAAATGGCGCGGATCATGTCGCGGCTTTCGATCGCCTCGATGATCGGCGGATGATTGCGCGCGACCGCGCGAAGATCGCGATTGGCGCTGTTGCGAAGGGCCATGATCTGGCGGATGCGCAGGTACAGGTTATCCCAGAAGCCAAGCATCAGGTCATGATCGGCAAGGCGGATCAGCGCCCGGTGAAATGCCTCGTCAGCGGTATTGAGGGCCGCGAAATCACCACGCTCGGCTGCTTCGAACATCGCATCTGAGTGACGGCGCAATTCGGAAACATCGACCTGCCGTTCGACGATCCGACGAATGGCAAAGGCTTCGAACTGTTCGCGCAGGCTGTAGAGTTCTTCGACTTCCTTGAGCGTGAGCGGTTTGACCCGCTTGCCCTTATAGGGCTCGCTTTCGATGAGGCCATCGGCCTCGAGGATCTGGATCGCCTCGCGCACGGGCGCCCGCGACACCTGTAATTGCTCGGCCAGCGCCATTTCGACGACGGGTGTGCCGGGCTTCATCGTGCCATTGAGGATGGCCTGACGGATGATGTCGGCGACCGAAACGCGAAGCGGCACGTTCTCGATGCGGCTGATGTCGCCATTCGGTTCTGCCATCATCATGCTGCCTTGCCCTGTGCGATGGCTACAGCACGGCTCAACGCTTCGTTGTGCTCTGCGCCAAGACGCACAAAGGGCGGGCGCACGGTCGCATAGACCTCGTCGCCGTGACGAAGCGCCGTTGCGGCTTTGATGGCCGGAATGAGCGGCAGGCTTTCAAAGATTTTGCGGACCGCTGTTACGCCCGTCGCGATTTTGGCTTCCTCAGACGTTCCGAGCGCGCGCATCAGCGCCACGATATTCCGAGCATTGACATTGGCTGAGGCGCTGATGCATCCGGCCCCTCCAGCCGCGACGTTCTGCGGGATCAGCGCTTCGGAAGCCGAATAGCTGTCAAGCTCCGGGAAAGCTTTGATGACTGATTGGGTATTCTCCCAATTGCCCGATGAATCCTTGAGACCGACAAAAATGCCGGGATGCTTCTTGAGCAGCATCTCGATGAGATTGAGCGTGATCGGCACGCCGGTCATCTGCGGGATATGGTAGAGGTAGATGCGGAGCGCGCTGTTCGCGACGCCATCGATGATCGCAGAATAGCTGTCGATCAGGCCCTGGTCCGTCACGCCCTTATAGTAGAACGGGGGCAGCATGAGCGTCCCAAGGCAACCGCGCCCAGTGGCGTGGCGCGTCAGCGCAATCGTATCGGTCAAAGCTGCGCAGCCCGTTCCTGGGATGAGGCGCTTGGGGTCGATGCCGCCTTCGATCAGGGCATCAAGCGCGTCGATGCGCTCGGAGACACTCATGGAATTGGCTTCGCTGGTCGTGCCGAAAGGTGCGAGCCCATCAGCGCCATCTTCCAGCAAGGCCTTTGAATTGGTCACGAAGCGGGCAACGTCGACTTGAAGGTCGGCGGCAAAGGGCGTGATGGCGGGAACGTAGAGTTTTGGGGTCCGGGTCAAGCCTGAACCTCCTCGGATACGAGTTGAAGCGGAGAGATTTCGGTAAAGACGTCGTCATCATTGGCGCCGCGCCACATCAGGACGGCGAAGGCCCCTTCCCGGTCGATGACGCTGATACCGGCATGCCAAACGCCCGGCGCATAGATAACGCCCAGGGTACCGGGAACGATAAAGGTCTCGACCTGATCCAGATCGGGCGTGCCATCGGCCAGCGAGGGCGCGACAGTGACGAGATAGCGGCTAACATCGAGCGGCACGAAGCATTGTGCGGCATGTGGATGCCGTTCCAGCCGATCAATGACTGCCGGAACCACGGTCGCCGGCACTTTGTTGACGTGGAAGACCGGCGCCAGGCCTTCCCCGCCAAGCCAGCGGGAATAAAATGCGCGTTCGCCGAACTGAGCGGGGCGATCGATGATCGCGCCATAAGCAGCAAAACGATCTTGGGAAATGCTCGGTTGGATGGCGACCGACTGCATCACGCCACCTTCCCTTCCGGCGGCATGACGGCGCGCCAGTGATCGGCAATATCGGCCCGGCGAGCGATCCAGGCGTCCTGGCTGGCAGCGACGTGATCGAGGAATTTAACAAGTCCGGCAAACCGACCGGGATGGCCGACAACACGCGGATGAAGACCAATGGACATCATGCGCGGGGTCTGCCGACCTTCGGCGCGCAGCACCTCAAAAGTGTCGATCAGGAATTGGGCATAATCGCCTGCCGTCTCGATACCTCCGCCAGCCAGGAGCTTGGCGTCATTGGTCACGAGCGAATAGGGCAGGACCAGATGCGGCTTGCCCTCGACGCTGAGCCAATAGGGTACTTCGTCATTGTAGGCGTCGCTGTCATAGCTATAGCCGCCATGCTCGACGACGAGGCGCCTCGTATGCGCGCTCGGACTATAGCGGCAATACCAACCCTCTGGCGCCCGGCCTACCGTCTTGAGAATGCTGGCATGGGCCTTTGCGATGTGCTCGCGCTCGGTCGCCTCGTCGAGATTATAATGCTCGATCCAGCGATAGCCGTGCGCAACGATGTCCCAATCCGTTTCGGCGATAGCCTTGGCGACATCGCCATTGCGCTCAAGCGCCAGGGCAGCGGCGAAAATGGTCAGCGGCAGGTTGCGCTCGCGGAACAGGCGGTAGACGCGCCAGAAGCCGACGCGTGCACCATATTCATACATGCTTTCAGACGCGAAATCGCGGTCGCCGGTCTTGACCCGAACGGCATTGACCTCGATGAGCGCCCCTTCGGACCGCCCATCGCCGTCACCGAGGGAATATTCCGACCCTTCTTCGTAATTGAGCACGAAGTTGACCGCGACGCCGGCATTGCCGGGCCATCTAACGGTCGGTGGTCGATTGGCGTAGCCGATGAAGTCGCGCATGTTGATGCCCCCTGCCCGGCCGCCTTAAGGCGTCCAGTCGCGCGGTCCTTCGACCTTGTTGAAAAAGCAGCACCAGTCGCCGGTATTGACGTTCGGCAAAGCCCGCAATCCGAAGAACATGCCGTCCGCGGGCGCAACGAGATGGGCCAGTTCGTCGCCAAAGATGTTGACGATCTTGGCGAGGCTATCGCCCTTCTTCATTGGCTTGAGGAAATCAACGCCAGGGGTCGGCACGAAGATGCCCGAAGCCGGAGCGAGGAGTGCCTCCTGCTGGCCTTTGGTTGCATCGGACGGGTAAGTCGCCTGGCCCGGATACATTTTGTAATGCCGCAGGATATTGATGATCGAATTTGCCAGGTGCCGCGAGACTTCTGCAAACTTCTCAGGCGACGTGGCGGAGCGGCCACCGAGTTCGACTGTAATACCGGTCTTGCCGATCTCCTTCATCTGCGCCATGGGCGAACCCTTGGGCAGGAAATTGGACATGATGCAGCCCCAACCTTCGCCCATCGCCATCGCGAGTTCGACTGACGCTGGCGTCTCGTCGACGAAGATGGCCTTGGCAAGGAACGAGTGCGCGCCACCGGAGTGGATCGAGATTTCGAAGTCGGCGACCTTGCTCATCCATTCCGAATGCGCCCAGGCGACGCGCTCGCTGAGATAGCCATTCGCACGGCCGGGATAGATGCGGTTCATGTCGAACGAAAAGGTATCGAGCGGATTGCCGCGATTGGCGTTCTCGAAGGCCATGACGTTCATCACGGGCACCATGACGAGCGTACCGGAAAGCTGGGCCGGATCGACTTCGCGCAGCGCAATGGCGCAGGCCATCGGCCCTTCGGGCTCATCGCCATGGATGGCGCCATCGACCCAAAAGACTGGACCGGGCTTGGTGCCATTGACGATGACCAGCGGGATTTCGACCTTGGTGCCGCCGGCAAGCTCGGTGACCGGGATGACGCCGCGGACAACTTCGCCGGGCTTGGCAATTGCAGTGCCGACTGTGATGGTTTTTGCTTCGGACACGGTCGTCAGATTCCCTTGAAGGCGTTGTATTTTTCGAGTTCTTCAGGCGTGTAGACCTGCATGAATTCGATCTCGATGCCGCCGGCATCGTTGTCGAGGAAGGCCACAAAACCCTCCGGATGCGGGTGCGAGCCATAGACACCGCAGGCCTGGCAGATGCGCAGATCGGCGCCCTGCGCCTTGGCGTGATCGAGGGCTTTGTCGATGTTGTCGACGGCGTAGCAGATGTGATGGAGCCCTTCGGCGCCACCGCGCTGCTTCATCCAGGCATCAAACCGACCGCCCTCTTCAAGCGACTGGCAAAGCTGATATTCGATGCCACCCAGCTGAAAGAGCGCCACGCGGTTTTTGGATTTGGGATAGTCGATGAGGGCCGTATCGGTCGGCACATCTAGAAACTTGGAGTAAGCCTCCAGCGCCTTCTTCGCGTCCTTGACGCCAAAGGCCATGTGCTTGATCGAGAGGACATTGGGGTTGGTAGAAACGGACATGATTTCTCCTTAGGCGGCTGGCGCCTTGCGCTCGGCGCGAATGGTGTCGACCACGGCCTTCATGCGGCCAATGGCTTCCTCGATGCGGGGGACGGGCTGGGTCAGCGACATGCGGACATAGTCGTCGACATAGTCGCCATAGATGGTGCCCGGATAGATCATCACCCGACCCTCGGCGAGCAGGCGCTCGCAGAACTCGCTGGCGGGAATGCCGGTCGCGGCAGCGACATCGGCATAGACATAGAACGCGCCCTGCGGCTCGGCATAGCGAATGCCCATGGCATCGAGCCCTGCGCACAACGCCTTGCGCCGCTCGTCATAGGTCTTTCGCATCTCTTCCACACACTCCTGCGGCCCGGTGAGCGCGGCCAGCGCGGCGTGCTGGCTGACCGAGGCGACGGAAATGGCGAAGGCGTGGTTGACCTCCGCCATGGCCACGATCAGTTCACGTGGCCCGGCAAAGTAGCCGACGCGCCAACCGGTCATCGCATAGGCTTTCGAGAAGCCCGACAGAGTAATCGTCCGCTCACGCATGCCGGGCAGCGATGCCACTGGCTGGATGCGCTGATTACCATAAGTCAGACGCGCGTATATTTCGTCGGAGATAACGATCAGATCGTGCTTGATGGCAAGTTTGGCAATCTTTTCAACCTCATCCGGCGCAGTGACCGTACCGGTGGGATTGTTGGGATTGATCAGCACCAGCACACGCGATTTCGGCGTGATATGCTTGGCGACCATCTCGGCAGTGAGCGTGAAATTGGTTTCCATGCTCATGCGCACCGGAACCACCGTCGCATCCGACAGCTCTGCCGCTTGCGAATAGGGATTGTAGCCCGGGCACGGCACGATAATTTCGTCACCCGGATTGAGCAGCGAGAGGGCGATGACGAACATCGCGTGCTGGCCACCGGGCGTGACGACAATCTCGTCCGGCGAATAGTCGGCGCCACCATGCGCCTTGATGTTTTCCGCAATCGCCTTGCGCAGGGCCGGCAGACCAAGTGGGTGCCCATAGTGGGTCTCGCCGCGCCCCAATGCATCTTGCCCCGCCTTGACGATATGGGCGGGCGTGTCGAGGTCGGGGTCGCCGCGGCCGAGCTTGATGACGTCGGTCAGTCCCTCGGCAATATTGGCCATCCGCGTGATGATATGCTCATCCTTGAGCTTGATGCGGTTGGCCAGACGATTGGCGTGGAGTTCGCTCATCTGCATGGTTCCCTCTCTCAGAGGCCGTAGAGTTCGCTATATTTGCTGGCGAGGTGCGCGATGTACGGTTCAGGATCGAGCCGGCGACCCGTCGCCTTGATCAGCAGTTCATCCCGCCCATAGCGGCGGCCATGCTGGTGGATGTTTTCCACCATGAAGAGACGCAAGGGCTCATAATCGCCGCGCGCCAGGCCGGCGGCGATCCCGCCATCCTTTTGGGCCGTCTCGAACAACTGCCCCGCCATGACATTGCCAATGGTGTAATTGCAGAAGGTGCCGATCTGGCCGGAGGACCAGTGCACGTCCTGCAGCACGCCCTGCGCATCATTCGGCACGTCGAGGCCGAGATATTCCTTTATTTTTGCGTTCCAGGCTTCCGGCAGGTCCTTGACGGCCAGCGAACCATCGATCAGCGCCGCCTCGATATCGGTGCGCAGCATCACGTGGAAATCGTAGGTCAACTCGTCGGCTTCGACGCGAATGAAGCCTGGCTTGCAGCGATTGACGGCGCGGAAGAATTCCTCGGCCGTCACATCGGCCAGTTGCTCGGGATAGAATTTCTGCGCTTCGGCAAAATTGACCTGCCAGAATTCCCGGCTGCGGCCGACATGGTTTTCCCAGAGACGCGATTGGGATTCATGGGCACCAAAACTGACGCCGCCAACAGCATAAAGGCCGACCAGATCGGTTGCGAACGGCGTGCGCGTGTAAGCTGCATCGACGCCCTGCTCGTAGAGCCCGTGACCTGCCTCATGCAGCGCACCGAAAAGGCTTGCAGCCATGTAGTTGGGATTGAAGCGCGTCGTGATGCGCACATCGTTCCGGGTGAACGACACTTCGAACGGGTGAAGCGTCGTATCGAGCCGGCCGCGATGCAGGTCATAGCCGACCTTCTGGGCCATGGCCAAGGCGAAAGCGTGCTGTTTTTCCACCGGATAATGGCGTTCGAGGAAATCGAAACGCGGCTGCTCTTTTTCGCCGATCGCCTTGACCAGTGGCTGCAACCCTTCACGCAGGCGGTCGAAGAGCGGCTTGAGCGTGGCAACGGTTTCACCAGGCTCGAAGCGATACATCAGCGCGTCATAGGGGTGTTCGGAATAGCCGATAGCCTCCGCCATTTCGCGATTGAGCGCCACCGTCTGCTCGAGGATCGGCGCGAACTGCGCAAAATCGCTTTCCGCCCGCGCCTTGGCCCAAACGGCATGGCCCAGCGACCCGAGTTCGGCACGACGGCGTGTTAGATCAGCGGGAATGGCGAGATGGTAGTCGATGGCTTCGCGCACCTGCGCCACCATGACTTTTTCCACAGACCCTTTGGCAAAGTTGGCTACTTCAGCCTCCGCCGCATCGAGTCGGCGGCGCGTTTCGGTCGAAACCAGGAGGTCGCGCGTCAAAACCGACAACGTTGCCAGTTGTTTGCCACGCGTTTCATGCCCGCCTTCAGGCATCATCGTCCGCGCGTCCCAGTTAAGGATCGACTGCGTGTTCAGCAGGTCGTTCACCTGCCCCATGGCTTCCATAAGCTGCGCGTAACCCATTGCCCCGCCTGACTAATCTTTTCATTGCAGCATTTTTGCTGCTTTTCTGATCGACCGCTTGACGACGCCCGATCTGTGTGCACTTCTTTGATCGTCTGATTGTCGACAATCTGATGATCTAATGGTGGACAGGGTTTCGGCGGGTTGTCAAGCGATGCAAATGAGCCAGCGAAAAAATGTGGAGAGCCAGCATGAGTGGTGAACTCGGAGGGCTCACCTCCAATGCGGAAAGCCTCGTGGCCATGGCCGTCTGTGGCTATGTTTCAAGCCCTTCTCTCCGCCCCGGGCACTACACTCATTACCCCGACGGCAAGGGGGTTATCCTGCCCGGCATGTTTGGCGTCACCTACAATGCCAGCGTCGGCGACCGCGCTTTCGACTGGGCGGGCGACCACGTCGAACCGGGCGTGTCGATCGCCCACCCCGACGAAAAGAGCGACATGGCGCTTCATTATCTGAGCTGCGTCGGCAACGAAGCGACCGTCATGTCCGGCCTCGCCAAAGGCGCCAAAGGCACGGTCACCGGCGAGCACGCTCGCCTCCTTGTCGCCTTCCCTGACGAGGTCAATGAGCTCCTTAACAGTGGCGATCAGATCCAGATCGAGGCTATCGGCCGCGGCATCGCGCTCAATGAATTCCCCAAGATCGAATTCAAGAAAACGAGCCCCAAGCTGCTCAATGCGCTGGG
>CAJYKO010000014.1 GCA_913775215.1 uncultured Devosia sp.
CATGACTGGCGCCTCCCTGAGGGTGGATGGCGGCATCATTGAGACGCTCTAAGCAGGGCATAGGGTTGCCTGACATCTGACCGACCAGAGCGTGGCTCGCCGAAATCGCGCAAGCTAGGCTCGCCTAAAACGTATGCCGACTGCAAGGGAGCTGACATTTTAACCCTAGGATGACCCCAGAACAGGGATGGGGATATGGTTTTGTCACTTGAGAATTTGTCGATCGCGCCATTCCTGCCCGCAGAGCGAGGACGAAAGTGCACGCCCTCGTAGGACAACCGCAGGTATATCGACGGCATGCTGCATGTGCTGCGAACGGGCCAACGCTCGAGTCGGATGACGCGAAGGTAAATGAAATTTTTTCCTCTTCAGCCGCTGGGCCGGACAGGACATAGGATGGCTTGCTGCAGCGTCTTGTCGAACTGGGTCTCTGCGATGCGTTGGGCACCGTGCCCGAAGCGTCACCTGTGCGTGCAATATCTCGTCCGCCCTTAAAAGGGCGGATACATCAGACCGCTCCTGCTTGACCGCGCCGCAGCCCTTAGGGTCAAGGAACAGCCTTGCCGACCGGTGTGGACTTGCTTCCAGATCTGCAGCGGCAGGGCGGGTCGTGCCCTGCCATGAGCGCCGACCGGCAGAGCACAACGTTGGGTCTGCACATTTCCAGAGGCCCGAGTGCATCCAATGTGCTCGCCACCGCGTATTAACCTCGTCGCGACAATATGACTGGACGTAAAGGGGCTGAGGGCGCAGGTCTTGCCCTTGTAACGCCCCAATGGGGGCCTTACATTCGGCCTCATGCTGCCGCTTCGCGCGCTGCCTCCTCCGGGACAGGATTGATGAACGGAAATTTCCGCAACTTTGCCATCTGGCTAGTGATACTCTTTATGCTGATGGGCCTGTTCCAGGTCTTCCAGTCGTCTACGCGCACCATGTCCGTGGGCGAAAAGACCTATAGCCAATTTATCAGCGACGTCGAAGCCGGCCGCGTGTCGAGCGTGACGATCACCGACGATGTCGTTTCCGGCGTGCTCAACGACAGCACCCGTTTCGAAACTGTTATCCCTGCGGGTGCGGACGTCATTTCGCGTCTCGAAGCGGAAAATGTCTCGATCACGGCCCGCGCGCCGGAGTCGAGCCCATTCTGGGGCGTGCTGCTGTCCTCCTGGCTCCCGTTCATCGTTATCATCGGCGTCTGGTTCTTCTTCATACGCCAGATGCAAGGCGGTGGTCGTGGCGGCGCCATGGGCTTTGGCAAGTCGCGCGCCAAGTTGCTCACCGAAACCCAGGGCAAGGTAACGTTCGAAGACGTTGCGGGCGTTGATGAAGCCAAGCAAGACTTGGAAGAAATCGTCGAATTCCTGCGCGATCCAGGCAAGTTCCAGCGCCTCGGTGGACGCATTCCGCGCGGCGTGCTGCTTGTCGGTCCTCCGGGTACCGGTAAGACGCTGCTCGCCCGCTCGGTTGCCGGTGAAGCAAATGTGCCGTTCTTCACGATTTCCGGTTCGGACTTTGTTGAAATGTTCGTCGGCGTCGGCGCCAGCCGCGTCCGCGACATGTTCGAGCAGGCCAAGAAGAATGCCCCGTGCATCATCTTCATCGACGAAATCGACGCCGTCGGTCGCCAGCGTGGCGCAGGGCTCGGCGGCGGTAACGATGAACGCGAGCAGACCCTCAATCAGCTCCTCGTCGAGATGGATGGTTTTGAAGCCAATGAAGGCATCATCCTGATCGCCGCAACCAACCGTCCCGACGTTCTCGACCCCGCCCTTCTCCGTCCCGGCCGCTTCGACCGTCAGGTCGTCGTGCCCAACCCGGACGTTTCGGGTCGCGAAAAGGTCCTGAAGGTTCACGTCCGCAAGGTGCCGTTGGCTCCAGACGTAGACCTCAAGGTTTTGGCTCGCGGTACCCCGGGCTTCTCGGGTGCGGACCTGATGAACCTCGTCAACGAAGCCGCCCTGATGGCGGCGCGCAAGAACAAGCGCTTCGTCACCCATCAGGAATTCGAGGACGCCAAGGACAAGATCATGATGGGCGCCGAGCGCCGCACCATGGCCATGACCGATGACGAAAAGAAGCTGACTGCCTATCACGAAGCCGGTCACGCCATAATCGCGCTCAAGGTTGCCGGCATCGACCCGATCCACAAGGCCACCATCATCCCGCGCGGTCGTGCGCTCGGCATGGTCATGACCCTGCCCGAGAACGACACCTATTCGTTCTCTCGCGAAAAGGCCCTTGCGCGCCTCACCATGCTCTTTGGTGGCCGCGAAGCCGAGATCATCAAGTTTGGTCCGGCCAAAGTCACCTCAGGCGCATCCGGCGATATCCAGATGGCGACCTCGCTTGCCCGCTCCATGGTGATGGAATGGGGCATGAGCGAAAAACTCGGCCGCGTGCGTTACAAGTCGAACGATCAGGAAGTTTTCCTTGGCCACTCGGTGACGCAGTCCAACAATATGTCGGACGAAACCGCCAAGCTGATCGATGAAGAAGTGCGCAAGCTCATCGAAGATGGCGAAGCCTCGGCACGCGATATCCTGACGACCTATAATGATCAGTGGGAAGCAATCGCGCAGGCGCTGCTCGAATATGAGACGCTGACCGGCGACGAATTGCGCGCCCTGATGGATGGCAAGCAGCCGGAACGTCCGGATGACAATGGTCCGTCGATCCCGAAGGCGACTGGCGTGCCGACGGCTGGCAAGTCCGGCAAGAAGCGTCCCGACGCTCCGCCCGAGCCAGGCATGGAGCCCCAGCCGGAAAGCTGAGGCAAAAATTGAAAGGGCCACCTGCGGGTGGCCCTTTTCTTATGGTGCTCTCTGGGCTACTCCCAGAAAGTGGTATCAACCGCAAAAGACCAATTGGCGGGGAACGAACATGGCCCGGAAATATTTCGGCACGGACGGCATTCGGGGCATGGCAAACGGCGACAAGCTGACGCCCGAACTCGCCATGAAGGTCGGTATGGCTGCCGGCACCAAGTTCGTGCGCGGTGACCATCGCAATCGTGTCGTCATCGGCAAGGATACCCGCCGCTCCGGCTATATGCTCGAAAGCGCCCTGGGTGCGGGCTTTACCGCCGTGGGCATGGATGTCTATTTCCTCGGCCCCATGCCGACGCCGGCCGTCGCCATGCTGACGCGCTCGCTGCGTGCCGATCTTGGCGTGATGATCTCGGCCTCGCATAACCCATACGAAGACAACGGCATCAAATTCTTCCGCCCCGATGGCTTCAAGCTCAGCGACGAGGTCGAAGCCGAGATCGAGCGGCTGATCGATACCGACATGAACAAGCTTCTGGCGCATGGCATGGAAATCGGCCGCGCGCACCGCGACGAAGCCGCCAGCACGCGCTATATCGAATATGCCAAGCGGACCCTGCCGCGTGGCGTTGATCTCTCGGGTCTCCGCGTCGTCCTCGATTGCGCCAATGGTGCCGCCTATAAGGTTGCCCCCATTGCCCTTTGGGAGCTTGGCGCCGAGGTGATCGCCATCGGCGTCGAGCCGGATGGCTATAATATCAATCACAAGGTTGGCTCGACCGCACCCGAAGCGGTCTCCGCAAAGGTCAAGGAAGTGCGCGCCGATATCGGCATCGCGCTCGATGGCGATGCTGATCGCGTCATCATCATCGATGAAAAGGGCAATGTCGTCGACGGCGAC
>CAJYKO010000015.1 GCA_913775215.1 uncultured Devosia sp.
CTGGCCCAGCGGCGGTTGCCGATCTCGAAACCGCCTTGACCTCGGTGCTCTCCTGCTTCCGCCAGGGCGAAGCCAATCCGCTCTTGCGCCCCTTCAGCCGCCGCATCGATCGCATCCTTTTTGCCGCAACCAAAGCCGATCATGGCTCGTGTGGTGGACATGATCGCCTCGAAGCCATTTTGAACCGCCTGGTTGGCAATGCCGCCAAGCGCGCCCGTTTTGCCGGCGCCTCGACCAAATCCATCGCCATTGCCGCTATCCGTTCGACCACCGAAGGTACGATCCGCGAAGGAGGCGAAACCCTGCCGACACTGATCGGGACGCCACAGGCGGGCGAACAGCTCGATGGCATTACCTATGATGGAAAAACTGAAATAGCATTGTTTCCCGGCGACTTGCCAGAAAGACCGGATGCTTTGTTTGAAGACGGAAATCCTGTGGCGCTGAACTTTTTGCGCTTCACTCCGCCACAAAAGCGCGAGGTGAACGCTTCAGGCGAAACAGTACTTCCGCATATCCGCTTCGATCGGGCACTCGATTACCTCATCGGAGACTGGATGGCATGAAGCGCCCTGTTGCTCGCCCGACCGGCACGGTCACCGATCCCGACACCGCCATTCGCGCTCCACGCGCTTTCGCGCCAACTTCGGCCGAAATTGTCGAAACCAGTTTCGACGAGCCCCAAACCGACGAGGCGCTCGTTGGACCGGCGCCGCGCCGCATGGGATGGATTGGCAAACTCGCTTGGACCACAGGCGGCATTCTCGTCTCCGCTGGACTGGGGCTCGCCGCTGACCGCCTGATCCGCGATCTCTTCGCCACCCAACCCTGGCTCGGCTATGTTGGCCTCGGCGTGCTTGGCGCCTTCGTCGTGGCGGTCATTGCTTTGGTCGCCCGAGAAGTCTTTGCCCTGCGCCGTCTGCGCGTCCTCGATGCGCTCAAGGCCGATGCTGCTCGCGCCCGTATCGACGATGATCAGAAGGCTGCGCAGCAGGTCGTCAATCAGCTCGAAGCCATCTATGCAGATCGGCCCGACCTGGCCCGCGGCCGCGAAGCAGTGAAAACCAACCTGCCCCATCTCTTCGACGGCGGCGAAATCATCGCCCTTGCTGAACGCAATCTCATGGCCTCGCTTGATTCCCGGGCCAAGATCCTGACGGCCGCGTCGGCCCGCCGCGTGGCCTTGGTGACCGCTGTTTCGCCCCGCGCCCTGATCGATGTGGCCTTCGTCATCTATGAAAGCGTGCGTCTCGCCGGCGCCATCGCGGCGCTCTATGGCGCTCGCCCCGGCTTCTTTGGCTTCTGGCGACTCACAGGCGCCATCCTCGCTCATCTCGCCGTGACCGGCGGCCTCGTCCTCACCGATGGTGTCGTCGAACAGCTTGTCGGCCAGGGTCTTGCGGCAAAGCTCTCAGCGCGGCTCGGGGAAGGCGTGGTCAATGGCCTGATGACCGTACGCGTCGGCATTGCCGCCATGCGCGTCGTCCGACCCATGCCTTTCGAAACGTTACCTCAGCCCATGGTTCGGGATTTCATTCCCGAACTGGTCAAGGTGACGGGGGATGCCGGCCGCAACTCAGGCGGCTAGCAGCATTGCCGGTTCTTCAAAGATCTCGACGCGCGGCTTGGCGAAATAATAGCCCTGGAACAGCGTGATCCCTGCTGCACGCAGCGTCATCAGTTCAGACTCGCTCTCGACGCCCTCGGCCAGAACCTTGATATCGAGCTGGCGAGAGATCCCGACGATCCCGGCAATAATGGCCTGTCGCGCCGCTGAGGTATCGACGCCACGCAACAGTTCCATGTCGATCTTGATCAGGTCAGGCTGGAACTTCGCGAGAAGACCAAGCCCTGCATAACCGGCGCCGAAATCGTCGAGCGCGGTCATAAATCCCATGCGCTTATATTCGGCGACGATATTGGCCACATGGTCGACATTCGGCATACGCTCGTTCTCGGTAAATTCGAACATCAACCGCTTCGGGTCGAACTGCGCCCGCGCCGCAGCGCCAAGCGTCGCGCGGATGCAGGCCCGCGGCTCATAGACAGCATTGGGCATGAAATTGATCGAAAGCCGGGCATTGGAGGCCATCGGCAACTTATTGCCTGCCAGTTCAATCGCCTTTACGCGGCAGGCTTGATCAAAGACGTAGCGGTTGGCATCGGTTACAGCGGCCAACACGCTCGCTGCGCCCAACCCGTCCATGCCGCGCACCAGCGCCTCATAGCCCCAGACGGTGTTAGAGCTAACGTCCACGATCGGCTGAAACGCCATAGTAAACGCGACAGGAAAGGTCTCCCCATCGCGGCAGCCCTGACACGAAACGCCCAATTGAATAACCTATGCCACTACAAGTACTCGTAATTCCCCCAGTGTGCCCGAGTTCCATTAATGCAACGACAATCTGGGCGCTTGCCAACGAAGTGCTGCCGCAATGCTGAACGAGATATTACCGATCGCAGCGGAGACGTTTTATGAAAGCCCTCGCCCTTCTTGCCCTGAGCCTTATCCTTGTGCCCGCCGCCACTGCACAGGAACAGAAACAGTTTCCCGACGCGTCGGAGACGACGCCGGAACTGATTGAACTCTACGAGGATGCGAACGCCATCTGCCGTGGCAATAGCGGCAATGACGTGAAGACCTGGGCCAATTGCGCGGCCCGCTCGGTCTACGGCACAGCGCTTAATGAGCGCGACTGGTGCTATGGCAAGGAAGATCAGGTAGGCGCCGAAATGCAATGGCACGAATGCGAAGCGAATTCGCTTCGCTTTAAGCCCATCGACGTCAACGCGCTCTAGGCGTCCTTGGCCGCGCTCGGCGCAAGAGTAAGCTTCAGGCCGTCAAGGTCATCCGAGCAGAGAATCTGGCACGAAAGACGCGAGTTCGATTTCACGTCACCGACGCTATCGAGCATATCCTCTTCGTCTTCGCTCGGCGCACCGACGGCGTCGAGCCAATCGCCATCGACATAGACATGGCAGGTGGCGCAGCTCAGCGCGCCGCCGCATTCGGCCTTGATGTTGAGCCCCCAGTCGCGAATGACTTCCATCACGCGCCAGCCCTCGAGCCCTTCGAGCTCGTGCACTTCGCCTGCCTGGTCGGTAACAGAAATCTTCATGGGGCGCTCCTCAACAGCGGGGCGTGCTTAACGTTGTATGGGGCGGGAAAGCAAGTAGGACATTGGTTTGGGGTGCACATCACCTCAAACCACCGGCTGTCATCCCGGCCTTGAGCCGGGATCCATCTTGATATCTCGGGATGGGCCCGGTTCAGGGCCGGGGTGACAATCCCGTTTGGGGTAGAGCTAAGCCACACCCAGCTTCTTCTGCAGCTTCGTGCTCGACGTCGTGTACTGGAACACCACGCGCTCGCCCGGCGAAATGATCGCCTTTGCCGCCTGCGCCATCAGCGCCGCTTCATGAAAGCCCGAAAGGATCAGCTTGAGCTTGCCTGGGTAATAGTTGATATCACCGATGGCAAAAATGCCGGGCACCGATGTCTGGAATTTCTCGGTATCGACCACGATAGTGTTATCGTTGAGCTCGAGCCCCCAATCGGCTACCGGACCGAGCTTCATGGTCAGGCCAAAGAACGGCAAAAGCCGCGTTGCAGGGATCGAGAGATCGCCGGCATCGGTCGTCAGGTGCACATGGTCGATCTGGCCATCCTTGCCATCGAGCTTGGCGATCTGGCCAAGCTGGAAGTTGACCTTACCCTCGGCCACCAGTTCCTTCATTTTGTTGACCGAAGCGGGCGCGGCCTTGAAGGCATCGCGACGGTGCACCAGCGTCAGCGTCCGCACTATCGGCTGCAGATTGAGCGTCCAATCGAGCGCCGAGTCACCGCCGCCGACGATAACAACGTCCTGGCCGCGGAAATCTTCCATCTTCCGCGCGGCATAGAACACCGACTTGTTTTCGAACTGCTCGATCTCCGGCACCGGTGGGCGCTTAGGCTGGAACGAACCGCCGCCAGCCGCGATCACCACGACCTTGGTGAAGAAGGTCTCGTCGGCGTCTGTCTGCAGCTTGAACGAGCCGTCTTCCAGCTTCTCGATCGAATTGACCATGCGCGAATAGTGAAATTCGGGCGAGAATGGCGCGATCTGCGCCATCAGGTTGTCGGTCAACTGCTGGCCAGTGATCATTGGGAAGGCCGGAATGTCATAGATCGGCTTTTCCGGATAAAGCTCGGCGCACTGACCGCCTGGGCGGTCGAGAATATCGATAAAGTGGCATTTGATATCGAGGAGCCCGAGTTCGAAGGCCGCAAACAGGCCACAGGGGCCTGCGCCAATAACGACGACGTCGGTGGTGATCTCAGTGCTCATTTTTCAAAGTCCATTCGACACCGGAACCGCTGCGGTTCCGGAATTGGTCCCATCGGGGCCGTATTGCCCCGCTCTCGATCAATGGGAACCGCCGCTGTCACCAGCGCCCCCGGGCTTGCCCAACTAAAGGCGACTAACGCGCTCCACTTATCCTAGGAGACGCGACGAAGGAAGGGGCGCGTACCAAGCGGTACTTCGGTGACGCCTACAGGCTGATAGAACAGCGCCATTTCCGGCAGGCGGTTTTCAATCAGCGCCTGGCGGGTCGGCTCATGCGTTACCACCAAGGCGTTAAAACCACAGCGGCGCATGTGCGGGATCTGGTCCTGTAAGACGTCGCCCACGGCGCGCACTTCACCAGCATATTTGAAGCGCTCAACGAGGAGCCGTGCCGTCGAATAGCCGCGCCCATCCGAAAAGGCCGGAAACTTGATTGCCACCGAGGCGAAACGCGTAAGGTCGTCGGCGACGTCCTCAATCTTTTCACCCGGCGAAACCAGTAGTCCCAGCGGATGCTGGCTGGCCAGATAGTCCCCACGATTGGCGACAAACTCCGACAGCGGAACATGGGTATAGCGCGCCTCTGCCGGAGCGGTGCCTTCGCTCCATTCCTTGAAGGGATCAGCGATAAAAGCGCCGTCTTTCCAGAGCGTATGGCGGGCTGCAGCAGTCATC
>CAJYKO010000016.1 GCA_913775215.1 uncultured Devosia sp.
TGACCGAGCGCAGCACCTCGCCCCGGAACCCCATAATGCCGGAATTGCAGAGCCCGATCTGCCGTTCTTCTTCGGTCGCATCCTTGTGCTCGCGAATAGCGAAGATCTGTCCGTCCTTCGTAAGAAGCCGGCCATAGCCCGTCGGGTTTTCCGGACGAAAGCCGACGACAACCATGTCGGCGCCGCCATCAAGCTTTTCGACGATCCTGCCGATCGTTTCGCCGGTAATGAGCGGATTGTCGGCATAGAGCACCAGCACATGCCCCTGTGCCGACTCGAACGCCGCTCGTGCCTGCTGCACGGCGTGGCCCGTTCCCAGCCGCTCTAGCTGCTTAGAAATAAGCGCGCCAGCCTCGAACCGCGTCACCGCCGCTTCCACAGCCTCGTGGTTCGGCCCAACGACGACAGCGATCGTCGAGCCCGCCGCCTTTGCCGTCCGCAGCACGTGGCTCACCACTGGCAGCCCACCCACAGGATGCAAAACCTTAGGCAAGGCCGATTTCATGCGCGTGCCTTCGCCGGCCGCGAGAATGATGGAAAGCAGTTCAGTCATCGGGGCACTCCGCCTCGTCGTCTTCTGTTTACCAATTGCCACGATTGTAACGCCGCGGTCATTGGCGATTAGATAACGAAATCTCTCTTTAATGGCCGTGTAATGCCCATGATTCGTTGGGCTGTCGAGGACGGACGAGTGGCCACTATTCCAGAAGATTTCAAGCAGTCGGATGTTACAGCATGGGGCGTGGCCGCGCTCGTATGCACCGGACTTGCCGTTCTGGGCGCCAATCTGACGGCTCTTCTGCCCGCAAATGCCCTGCTGGCGCTGCATTCGCCACGCAATGACGCAGTCTCGATCAGCCAGATTCGCCAGCAGGTCGCCGAACTGCGGGCAGCCACGGCCGACCTCCGTCGCCAGAGCGACACGCTCAACACGCGCTTCTCTCTGCAGGAGCAATCCGGCAACGAGGTCACGCGCCGGGTTGGTGCTCTCGAAGTTGCCTTGCCCGTGATCATGGAAGCGCGGCCAGTCATGGCGCCGATCGATCGTACTGTGACCACGGCCTCGATCACAAATACGCCGTCTCAGCAGTTCGAAGCCGATGGCGGCACCGTCGTCGTGCGCCAATCCCCCCTCGAACAGCCGATTCCTGCGCCGATCCAGCTTGCCAGCGCCAGCGGTGCGCAGGTCGGTTATGCCGTAGCTGTCGGCTCCAGCTTCTCGCCTGGCCAAGCGCTGATGCAGTGGCGCAATATAGAAGTGCAGCTTGGCTCGCTGACCGTGGACATGAAGCCGCTGGTTTCGAATGCGCCCGACAGCCGTCAGCAGCGCATCGTGCTCGGCCCGATCGCCAAGCTCTCCGACGCGCGCGATCTCTGCGCCAAGCTCGAGCAGCGCGAAATCGCCTGTTCGCCCGCCAGCTATTCCGGCGCAACGCTCGCTCGGTAGCCAACGATCCCCAGGCTTGGAAGGACCCGGCGCAATAGAGGTTGACTCCGGTATCATCCTAGCTATTTTCCGCGCCAACGCCTCAGGGCGTTCGCGTCGCATGTCTCCAGAAAGTGGTCACCGGTTTCTGGACCAAGACATGCGCAAAAGATGCGCCGGTAGCTCAGTGGTAGAGCATTCGACTTTTAATCGAATGGTCGAGGGTTCGAACCCCTCCCGGCGTACCACTCTCCCTAGACAATTTAGCCGACAAGACCCAGTTGCTGGGCCGAGTGTAGCTGCGCATAGATGCCGCGGCGGCTGAGCAAGGCGTCATGTGCGCCCTGTTCGGCAATGCCGTTCTCGGTCAGCACCACGATGCGATGGGCATGGCGGACCGTCGCGAGGCGATGCGCGATGATCAGTGTCGTGCGGCCTGCCGAAAGCTCGTTGAGCGCCTGTTGGATTGCCGCTTCCGTCGCCGTATCGAGCGCTGACGTCGCCTCGTCGAGAATGAGGATTGGCGGGTTTTTCAGGAAAATGCGCGCAATCGCGACCCGCTGTTTCTGCCCGCCAGACAGTTTTACACCGCGCTCACCGACCACGGTATCAAGCCCCGCCGGCAGGCCGGAGATCATTTCTTCGAGCCGGGCGCGTTTCGCCGCTTCGCTAATGTCGGCATCCGTCGCCTTCAGATCACCATAGGCGATGTTGTCGCGCAGCGTGCCGCCGAAGAGGAAAACGTCCTGCTGCACGACGCCGATCTGCTTGCGCAACGAAGCTTGCGTCATCTGCGCGATGTCCACGCCGTCGATGGTGATGCGCCCTTCACTCGGCTCATAAAACCGCGGCAGCAGCGAGCATAGCGTGGTCTTGCCTGCCCCCGAAGGTCCCACGATAGCGACTGTCTCGCCGGCTGGGATGTCGAGATTGACCTCGCGCAGAATCGACCGGCCGGAATCATAGGCAAACGACACGTCCTCGTAGCGAATGTGCCCAGTCAGCCGCTCGACCTCAACCGCGTCGGCACGGTCGGCGATATCGGGTTCGGTGTCGATCAGATTGGTGAAGCGCTTAAAGCCGGCAATGCCCTTGGGATAGCTCTCGAGCACACCGGTGATCTTATCGATTGGGCGCAGGAACACATCGACCAGCAGCAGGAAGCTGACAAAGCCGCCATATGTCAATTCGCCGATCACCACGAGCCAGGCGCCCGACAGCATGATCACAAGCTGCACGAGCCGGGTCGAGAGGAATGTGATCAGGAGGCTCGCCGTCATCATCGCATAGGCCTGCAGCTTGGTCTTGCGATAGGCCAGATTATTGCTCTGGAAGAGCCCGGATTCGTGACTCTCATTGGCAAAGGCCTTCACCACGCGAATGCCGCCAATGGCATCCTCGACGCGCACGTTGAAGTCGCCGACGCGCCTGAACAGTTCCTGCCAGTTCGTCGTCATCTTCGAGCCATAGCGCCCGACCAGCCAACTCATCACCGGCACCAGCGCTATGGCGATCATTGCCAGCTTCCAATTGGTGAAAAACATCAGCGTAAAAGCGCCGATAAAGGTCATGATGGCGATGAACACGTCCTCTGGGCCGTGATGCGCCACTTCGCCCACATCCTCCAGATCCTTGGTAACGTGAGTGATCAGATGGCCGGTCTTGTGATTGTCGAAGAAGCGGAAGCTCAGCTTCTGCATATGGTCGAAAGCCTGCCGCCGCATGTCGGTTTCCATCGACACGCCCAGCACGTGGCCAAAATAATTGACGATCGCCTTCAGCGCCGCGCTGACGAGATAAATTGCGAGCAGGCCCGCGCAGGCGGCAATGATCAGTGAATAATTAGATTGCGGCAGCAGCGTATCGATGACGTAGGCAACAGCCAGTGGAAATGCGAGTTCGAGTAGGCCCGCCAGCACGGCACAGCCGAAATCGAGAATGAAGAGCCCGGTATAGGGACGATAATAGGAATAGAAGCGCTTCAACATCGGGCCGTCTCACGGAAAATTCGGCAGGCAGGAAATATGTACCGGCTTAGTCATATTTGATTGGGCTGGCAATGCGCGGTCCTTGTCTTGACGCCGACATGTGACGTAGGCATGACCCGGGCCAAGCCTTTCTCGCCGAGTTTCATGACCGCCACTCTCTGCACACCCGATCCCTATGCCGAGCTCGACTATCGGGCTGACGCGGCCGAATTGTCGGACGGGTTCCGGAAGCCTGTGACACTCAATCGTGGGCGTCTTGGCGCGGGCCGCTGCGACTTCCCGATGCCGCAGCGCAAAGCTGTCAGAATCGGTCGCCTCGACTAAGATCAATCAACTCACCTCAGGAGGCGGCGTGTCTCAAGATACTATGGACCTGATCAAGGTTCTGGCAGCGGTCCTGCTCGTATTCGCCGCCTCGACGCTGGTCATGCTCTACGTCATCTATCTGATGGCTCAATATGGCGCGAACCTGCCCATGGTCGGGGCCGTACCGCTGACCGCGCCGCCCGAGCTTATCCCGCTGCTCGCGCAGAACCAGGTGTTTGCGACCCTCGCCGCTGTCCATGTCACGGCAACCGGCATTGCTCTGGCGCTCGCCAGCAACACGCTCGACACAGCCCTCCTCATCACCGCCAAGGCGGTCACCGTCGTGATAACGTCGCTGATCGGCTTTGCCGGCGGCCACATGATCTATCTGCAGCTCAACGAGAACACCCCGCTCTCCGCCAGCGGCATCGCCCCTGCCCTGATCGCGCTGGCCGGCTATTTCGTCCTATCGACGGCCCTGAGCGTGCAATCGCTGCGGCAATTGGGAAATCTGAGGTTCGCAGTGGCTGCTGGTCTGGTCCTGCTCGGGCCGCTGCTGCTGGTGTGGCTGTAGGCCCTAAGCCGCCAGCGTCACAACCAGTGCCCCGCGCGGCGTCGCCACTACCGTATGCTCATACTGCACACACGGCGCCATCGGATCGCTGACCAGCGTCCACTCGTCATCTTCAGACTTCTGCGCGGCATAGCGCCCGCCGAGCGACAAAAACGGCTCAATGGTAAACACTAGCCCATTCCCGATCTTCCGCCGTTCCGACCGATCCGGCCAAGTCGGGATTTCGCCCGGCTCGTCGTGGAGGCTGTCGCCCACGCCGTGACTCGCAAGATTGGTGATCAGCGTATAGCCACCCCTCTTGGCAAACTTGCCGATGGCCGATCCGATATCGCCAAGCGATGCACCAGTCTTGACCGCGTTGATCCCGGCCCACATCGCCTTCTTGCCATCGCGGCAGAGGGTATCGAGCCGCCTGTCGCCCTTGCCCAGGAGATAGCTTGCACCGCAATCGGCAAAGACGCCATTGAGCTCCGCCGACACGTCGATATTGACGAGATCGCCTTCCCGCAGCACCCGGTCGCCCGGAATGCCATGGGCGATTTCCTCGTTGACCGAAATGCAGGTGTGACCCGGAAAATCATAGGT
>CAJYKO010000017.1 GCA_913775215.1 uncultured Devosia sp.
ACGAGCGCGGCATCCTGCTGTCCGGACCAGATAGGCGCCATCAGCCGATCACCGTCCGCACCGTGCCCACGCCCGCGATCGCGCCTTCGATCCTGTCGCCCCGCACCACCGGGCCAACCCCGGCCGGCGTGCCGGTCATGATCAGGTCACCCGCTCGCAGTGTCACGAATTGGCTGAGATAAGCGATGGTTTCGGGCACGCTCCAGATCTGGTCGCCGAGATCGCCGCGCTGGCGCTCTTCGCCATTGACCGAAAGCGTGATCGCCCCACTCGTCGGGTGCCCGATGGCCTCTGCCGGCTCGATCGTCCCGATCGGTGCCGATTGATCGAACCCCTTGGCCATTTCCCACGGCCGGCCGGCCTTTTTGGCCACCGCCTGCAGATCGCGCCGCGTCATGTCGAGCCCGCAGGCATAGCCATAAACATGGGTCAGCGCGTCGTCCGCAGCGATATTCGCTCCATTCTTGCCGATGGCGACGACCAGCTCGACCTCGTGGTGAAAATCCGAAGTCTGTGGCGGATAATCGATCCCCGCGCCACCAACGACGACGGCGTCGGCAGGCTTGGCAAAAAAGAACGGGGGATCGCGCACATCATTGCCCATTTCCTTGATGTGCTCGGCATAGTTCCGCCCGACGCAATAGACGCGCCGCACCGCAAAAAGCCCGCCGCGCGCGATTGGGATGGAAACCGGGGCATGCGGCTCGAACAGAAAATCACCCACGCGTAAATTCCTTTGCATATGGCCCGATGAGGTCAAGATCGACCGCACTCAGCCTGTCCTGCGCCGAGAACGACTGGTGCCAGTAAGGGTAAAGCAAATTTGGCCGGCTGACATCGTCGAGCCGCTGACGCTCGGCAGCGCTGAGTTCGAAGTCCGCAGCCGCAATGTTATCGCGGAACTGCTCTTCATTGCGTCCGCCGATCACCAGCGATGTCACCCCCGGCCGCCCGATCAGCCAGGCCAGCGCCACTTGCGCACCTGACACCCCGCGCTCCTCGGCAATGGCAACGACGACGTCGATGACATCGTAAAGCTTGTCCCGGTCATAAACCGGCGGCTCGCGGAACCCGCCGACATGTCGCCCGCTCTCGGGCCCACCATCGCGTCGATATTTTCCAGACAGCAGTCCTCCCGCCAGCGGCGACCAGACGAGAATCCCGAGCCCCTGATCCTGCGAAATCGGCACCAATTCATATTCGGCATCGCGCGAATGCAGCGAATAGTGGATCTGCTGGGACACGAACCGTTCGCCGTGCCGCACGCCCGCTGCCATGAGCGCCTTCATGATGTGCCAGCCCGAATAATTCGAGCAGCCGATATAGCGGACATGGCCGTGGCGCACGAGTGTATCGAGCGCTTCCATCGTCTCCTCGATCGGCGTGCGCCCGTCCCATTCGTGCACCTGGTAGAGATCGATCACATCGGTCTTGAGCCGCTTCAAACTGGCCTTGCACTCGGCAATGATATGGTGCCGCGACAGCCCGATATCATTGGGACCGTCGCCCATCTTGAACCGCACCTTCGTCGCGATCAGCGCCTTTTGCCGGCGCCCATTCTCGCTCAGCACCTCGCCAAGAATTTCTTCGGAAACCCCGGCATTATAGACATTGGCCGTGTCATAGAGATTGATCCCGGCATCGAGGCAGAGATCGACCTGCCGCGCGGCCGCCGATTTATCGGTATTGCCGATCTTTTCGCTGCCGCCAAAGGTCATGGTGCCCATGGTCAGGGTCGAGACCTTCAGCCCCGATCTTCCGAGATAACGATACTCCATCGGCCATTCCTCCTTTGTTCTTCTTTCCAAGGGCTAAAGAATTGCGGGAGTCGGGTCAATCTTGCTCTCGTCGTTTCTCATCGCCTTACACCAAAGGCCACCATGCCGTGTCCAAACCTTGCATGCATCGCCAAAATCTTCCCAAGGCCATAGCGGCAAAGCCCCTTCCATCTTAGTTTGCCGCTGCGCGACAGGGATAAGCGCGACCGGGGGAAAAATATGAAATTTGCAACTTTGTTGCTCACACTGGCGGTCGTCTTGGCGACGCCCGCTCTGGCTCAGGACGCCAATGGTTATGCGGGCGACTGGCAGGTCACGACGGGCGATGGCGGAACCGGCATGTGCCGTATCAACCTTGCCACCAATAGCGGCAGCTTTGGCCTCTGGGCGACAAGCCTAGGCTGTCTTGGTCCGCTCGCCATGGTCAACGGCTGGCGCCAGGAAGGCGGCAATCTTCATCTGCTCGGCTATGACGGCAACACAGTCGCGACCTTTTCGCCTAATGGCCGCGCCCTCGATGGCCGCTCCGCCAATGGGGAACCCATGGTCCTCGCGCCTTTGAGCGGACAGAGTGTTGCCTCCAACATGCCCGCTCCAGCCCAAAACTGCATCCGTCACCCGGCCAGCGGCTATTGCGCCGATGCCGCCGACATCGCCGTCCCCACCGCCTTCCCGCTCTGGGTCCGCGGCGCGCATCTGCTCAATATCCGGGCTCTACCCGATGGCAAGAGCCAGCTTGTCGGTCAAACCCAGCCGGGCCAGTGTTTCATGATCGATTCCTGTCAGGCAACGCCCGAGGGAATCCGCTGCCATATCGCCCCGGGGCAGAACAGCCTGCCCACCGGCTATGTGCTCAAGCATTTTACCGACAGCCAGGGCACCTTTATAGGCTTCCAGAATTTCTGCTGAACGGGTCGGGTGCGGGCAAGCGGCAAGACCGCTTCCCGCGCGTGCAAAAGACCAGTAAGGGATCGGCTGCCTCTCCTCCCGAAAGCCCGATCGTGCGGCCAAACTCCGTCCTCTTCCCCGTGCTGCTGATCGCCCTCGGCATGGTCTTTACCCAGACCGGCGCCAGCTTTGCCAAAATGCTGTTCCCGCTCGTCGGCGCGGCCGGAGCCACCACGCTCCGCCTCACCATCGGCGCGCTCGTGCTCATCGCCGTCTTCCGCCCCTGGCGCTATCGCCTGACGCGAGCGCAATGGCGCGCTGTCCTGCTTTATGGCGCCGTCATGGGCACCATGAACCTCACCTTCTATGCGGCCCTTGAGCACATCCCTCTCGGCATTGCTGTCGCGCTCGAATTCACCGGCCCTCTGGCCGTCGCCCTTTTCGGCGCCCGCCGCCCGCTCGATTTCGTCTGGATCGTCCTTGCTTTGTCGGGCTTTGCGCTGCTCCTGCCTTGGACCGGCTTTGCCGGCGATATCTCGCCCGTCGGCGTCGCCCTTGCCCTCTGCGCCGGCGCCTGCTGGGCCGGCTACATCATTTTCGGCCAGCGCGCCGGCACGGGTGGCGGCCCGCACATCGCCGCGCTCGGCGTTGCCACCGCCGCCCTCATTGCCCTTCCCTTCGGCATCGCGACCGCGGGCACCGCGCTCATCGATCCCGCCATCCTTCCCCTCGGCATTGCCGTCGCCCTTTTATCAAGCGCCATCCCCTATGCTCTCGACATGGTCGCCCTGCCCCTGATCCCCGCGCGCCTATTCGGCATTCTGATGAGCGGGCAACCGGCCATGGCGGCCCTCTCCGGCCTCGTCATTCTCGGGGAAACCCTCACACTCTTCCAAATCCTTGGCATGGCCGCCATCATCCTGGCCTCGATCGGGGCCACCGCCACCATCTCCAAATCCGCCCCCATCGCGCACTAAGGCTGGATTTTTCCTGCCCCGTGAGCATAGTGCTTCCAAGGACTATCAAGGGAGCGAGGTCCACCATGCTTTATGCCATCCTGTGCTACAATGATGAAAAGGCCGTCTCGACCTGGACCAAGGAAGAAGACGATGCCTGCATGGCCCGCCTCGGCGAAGTCCAGGATGGGCTGCGCTCCATCGGCAAGCTCGGCCCCGTCGTGCGCCTCCAGAACACCACCGAAGCGAAAACCCTGCGCAAGGCCAATGGCGAGCATGTGGTCTTCGATGGCCCCTTCGCCGAAACCAAGGAACAGTTCCTTGGTTTTTACGTCGCCGATGTCGACACCATTGATGAAGCCATGGACTTTGCCAAAAAGCTCTCGGTCGCCAATCCCGGCCTCGGCTCCTATGAGATCCGTCCGCTCCGCGTCTATCTGCCAAGCGCCCTGCCGGACACCGTCGCGGTTTGACTTATGCCTCAGGCAGTATCTGCTTAACCTCGTTGGACTTTTGGCAACGCTGATTTTACCGTTGCAGCCTATAGTGCTGCTCGGAAAACTGTCAGACTGCCGAGCCGCATGTACCAGCCACTCAAAACCGACGCAGTTCCGCCTGCCCCGGGCAGCCTGTCGCGCCGCCCGATAGGTCAGCGGCCCCTGCGCACGGAACCGCTGGTGCATCCCAAGCCGCCGCAGGCCATTCTCGCCACCATCACCCCGATCATCGTTATCGGCTGGGTGCGTCGTTTCTGGTTCGTCGCCGTGGCGCTCGCCATTCTGGGTGGGGCCGTGGGCTTTCTCGCGGGCAATATCATCCCGCCGCGCTACACCAGCTATTCCGATATTCTGCTCGATCCCAACGATCTGCAGCTTGTTGCCGACGATCTCTATTCACGCAATCTGCCCGGCGATGCGCAATTGATCGACGTCGAAAGCAAGATGCGCATTCTCTCTTCGATCAGCGTCCTTGGCCGCGTGGTCGACGAATTGAACCTTGCCGAAGATCCCGATTTCGCCGATCCAGCCGATGCCGGATCCGACAATCGCCTCGCCGCCATCCGCACCCTTGCCGACCGTGTCCGCGTCAGCCGCGAAGAACGCTCCTATGTGGTCACCGCCTCGGTCTGGGCGCGCACGCCCGCCCTTTCCGCAGCGCTGACCAATGCGCTGGTCAATGCTTTCCTCGTCGAACTGGCCGATGCCGATTCCGAAGTCGCCCGCAATGCGTCCGACGCGCTCAACGAACGCCTGACCGAATTGCGCAACGACGCTGCCGCTGCCGAATCCGCCGTCGTCGACTACCGGCGTGCCAACAATCTGCCCATGTCGAGCGATGGCCAGCTCAGCACCCAGAGCGCGGTGCAGATCAATACCCAGGTCGATACTGCCCGCGAAGCCCTGATCGCCGCCGAGGCGCGCTATGCGGCTCTGAGCTCAGGCTCGGCAAGTGCGGCCGCCCAGGAAACCGAAACCCTGGCCCAACTCCGTCGCGAATATGCCGTCGCCAAGCAAAAGGCCGATGCGCTCGCCGCCACCATGGGCCCGCGCCATCCGAGCCTGACCACCGCCCGCGCCGAACAAGTCGCGCTTCAGGGCGAGATCGACGCCGAAGTCGCCCGCACCGTCGAAACCGCCCGCACCGATCTGCAGCGCGCCCGCGACGTCTTCGACCAGTTGAGCAATGCCGCTGGTACCCAGTTGAGCAATGTCTTCACCGACGAACAGGCTCAGCTCGAACTGCGCCAGCTCGAACGCACCGCCGCCTCGAGCGTCGCCATCTACGAAGCCTATCTGACCCGCGCCCAGCAGGTTGCCGAACGCAGCCAGCTCAATACTTCCAAGGTGCGTGTCATCTCGCCAGCCGTCGAGCCTATCGCCCGTAGCTATCCGCCCCGCACCCTGATGCTCGCCATCGGCGGCTTTGTCGGTGGCCTCCTTCTCGGCCTGGCCCTCGCCGCCGCCCTTGGTCTCCTCGGCACTCTCATGCCCCAGCGCCCTGTCCGGATGCACAAGGTCAAGGCCGCCTAGTGCGTCACAACGCCAACGCCTTCTGTTGCCCCGGCGAAAGCCGGGGCCCATCCTGAGATTTCAAGCGCGATTTCGGCCAACACGTCAGCAGTTTAATCCGAACTCATTTTGGATCGGCCAAGCTGACCAAAGTACCCCGAACTCTTTTGTATTCTTTGAGCTCACCCACCCACCGCCCTTCCCTCGGGCATGACCCGAGGGCCCATCTAGGCGCCACAAGCTTTTGAGCGGAGTTGAGTGCCCTCCGGTCAAGCCGAGGTGAAAACGTCATTCCAGCGCAAGCGGGAATCCGGGCTCGCGGGACCGCCCCTACTTTGAATGAAAAATAATCTGCCAGAGCGCAGCGGGATTGGTCTTGATATAGCGCCCGAGCAGCCGGCGCGGCTCGAGAATGGCGCGATAGGCCCATTCTAGGCCGATATCCTGCATCCACTTCGGCGCCCGGCTATTCTTGCCCGAAAGAAAGTCGAACAGGCCGCCCGAGGTCTTGATGACCCCGACACCGCGCAGCGCTTCGATATTGCGCGCCACGAATTCCTGCTCCTTGGGCACACCAAGGCCGATCCAGAGAATGTCGGGCTTGGCCGCGACGATCTCGGCGACAACCCGCGCTTCCTCTTCGCGCTTGAAGTAGCCATCCCGCGCTCCGGCAAAGATCAGCTTGGGATAGCGCCAGCGCATATTCGACACCGACCGGCGATTGACCTCCGGCGTCGCGCCCAGAAAATAAAAGCTCACGCCTGCCTTCTGCGCCAGCCGCGCCACGGCATGGATGAGATCGGTCGTTGCGACGCGTTCCGTGATTTCGTCGCTCGCCACAAAGCCTGAAAGCTTGACCATAGGCATGCCATCGGCATGGACCTGATCAGCCTGCTTGACGAGCTCACGAAAGGCTTCGTCCTCGGAAGCCAGCGCAATCACCTGCCCATTTGCCGAGGTGGAATAGAACGGACGAACATCGTGGTGACGCGCCCAGAGCGCCATGCGCACGAGCATGCGCGCGGACTCTTCCATGCCGAGGACCGACACGGGCAGGCCACCGATGACGGTGGTCGGCTCTTCGATGACCAAGCCGTCTTTCGTAGGCTCGAAAAGCATCATGGGCTTACCTTCAAACTGCGTCACTTTAGCAGTGCCATGAGGAGCAAAAGCTGTAAAACGGAGACTGGAGGCAGCCTTAATGGCCGTTCTTCTCGATATATCGCATTTTACCGAGTGTGGGGCCCGTCGATCCGCAGCACGATGTCTTGCCAAAGCGTAGCGATTTCCGCCTCGGCCGACAAGGCATTGGGAGCGCTCGATTTTGCCGCCACCACGGCCTCAGCAACGGTTTTTGTATCGGCCTTGAGCGGCACGAGGCGAATGAATCCTGCCTCGATCAACCGCGCGAACAGCCGATGATGCTCAAGCGCATCGTCATGCTCAGGCGCATTGACCACCACGGGCTTGCCCGACAGTGCCGCCGCGAGGACGCTCCCGCGCCGCGCTGTCAGCCCCTCGGCAAAAATATAGCAAAAGACATCGACCGCCTCGAAGATGCCGGCAAGCTCATCATCCCCGGCGACAAACCCTGTCACCAGCACTCGCTCCCGCAGCCCCAACGCGTCAACCTTGGCAAAGAACTCGGCCTCGACATCGTCCATCCCCTTGATGAACGAGCCTGCAAAAACGACGCCCACATCATGCCCCGCCGCGACAAGCTCTGCCGCCACGTCGAGCACGAGACCGGACTGCTTCTTGGGATAGATCGAGCCGAACTGTCCCAGGATCATCCGTCCCCCGCGCCCCCAGCCTTCGAGCCTGTCGCTATGCGATGTCGCACGTGGCGTTACATCGGGCGCGATATTGGGCGGAATGGGAATGACCACGCGGTCCCGCGTCACCAGCCCCGAAAGCCGCGTCCCCTTGAACTCCGCGGCGATCTCGGGTGCCGAAAACACCAACCGATTGGACAGCAGCACCACTGGCAGCAAAACCACCCGCCGCTTCCAGTCGAGCGCCAGCCACTCATGCAGCACGGTGATCACCCGCGGCCCCATGACCCGTGCCGTCAGTGCCGCAAGCACCGGCGCAAAGAGCCTTTTCTTCCAGGCAACGATGGGAAAATTGAAAACCACGGTATCGCGGCGGCGCAGCGCCTTGGTGAGCTCAATGACATCGCCATCGAGCGCCAGGGTTTCGGCGCGATCCCCCAGCGCCTGCGCCAGAAGCCGCGAAAATGCCTCGACCCCGCACAGCTCTTCGGCTTTCGATACGAGAACGAGATAAGTTTGGCGCAAATCGGACGTCCGCACTGCTGCTGGGGTTCGGGGTAACGCAACCTTAGACTCGCCCCGTTAACGTCCGCTTGCCCCGTCCACTAGGAAAAACCATGACCGCCTCGATCGCGCTGATCACACCCAGCTATTCCGGTGATTTGGCGAGCTGCGAACTGCTGTGCGCGTCGATCGATCGCTACGTCACGGGCTTTGACCAGCATTATCTCGTCGTCGGCGACGAAGACGCGGCGCTCTTTGCGCCTCTTGCCGGTCCACGCCGCCAGATCGTGCCCCACAGCGCGCTTCTGCCGCGCTTCCTGCCCGCCGGACGCTGGCGTGGCCGCCGCTATTGGTGGCGCCCCGAAATCGGCCTTCCGGTCTATGGCTGGCATCTCCAGCAATTGCGAAAACTCGCCATGACGCTGCACCAATCCCAATCCCGGGTCATGTGCATCGACTCCGACAATTGCTTCGTCCGCCCCATGGATTTCAGCGCCATTGCGACAGCGGAAAAGACCGCGCTTTTTTGGGCGCCCAACGACATCGATACGACCAAGCCCGCCCACCTCTCCTGGCTCGAAACCGCCCACGCCGTCTTAGGGCTCTCCGCACCCAAACTTCCCGGCCCCGACTATATCGGCCAGATGATCACCTGGGAGCGCGACAGCGTTGCGACGATCCTTGCCCGCATCGAAGCCAACACCCGGTCCAAATGGTGGGCCAGTCTCTGCCGCCGCCGACAGTTCTCCGAATACCTGCTTTATGGCGCCGCCATCGCCCATGACCCGGCCTTGGCCGCCCGCCACACCCTTATCGCGCAAAGCCTCTGCCGCACCCATTGGGATAGCACACCCCTTGACCGCGAGAGCCTTGCCGATTTCATCGCGCAGATGACCGCCGATCAGGTGGCGATCGCCATCCAGTCCCACTCCGGCACGCCCATAGACCTCATCCGGTCGGTGGCTTTGCGCTAGCCTCTGCCTTATAGGGCTGCGGCAGAAAGCCGAGACTAGCCATCACTCGCCCCACCGACACGAGTAGCGGATGGCTGGCGCTGACCAGTGAACTGCCCCTCAGCACTAGCCCGAGGCTGCGCGCCGCCCCGAGGACGAGGCTCACCCCGTTCTTCGCCCATGCTGCAGGCGCCGAAAGGTGGGTCCGGTCCACCACATAGTTGATGCTGCCTGTCCGGATCGAGCGCCGCATCAAAAAGCGCGCCGTCACCCGATCCGCCGGCACGAATTCATGCACCACTGCCTCCGCGCACCACCAGGTGGCAAAGCCGGCCTGCTTGCAGCGGGTGAAAAAATCCATGTCTCCGCCGCCGAGGAAATTATAGCGCACATCGAACGGCGGCTTGGGCATCTTGTCAAACACATGCCGCCCGATGAGACAATTGCCCGAGCCATGGATCTGGTCGATCGCCCGCGTTTCGCCCTCGATCGACACGAACAACTGATGCTGCGCGAGGCTGTCCGGCACCGGTACGTCGAACTGCCGGATCACCGGCCCCCCGACGATATCGGCCTTTTCCCGCTTCGCCATGTCAACCATGGCCTGCAGCCAGCCCGGCAGCGCCATTTCATCGTCGTCGATCATCAGAAAATGCTGCGCCTCCGGAAACTGTGCCAGCGCCGTGCCAAAAGCCCGATTGATCGCATGGCAATTGCCCTGCGCGCTCTCGACCACGACACGCGTCTCGATCCCGGCATTGGCAAACATCGCCCGCGCCCGCGCCGCCCCCTCCTGGCCACCGGCATCATTGTCGACGACCACCACCGCAAAACAAAAATCGGTTTTCTGCTCAAGCACCGAGCCCAGCGTTCGCGCCAGCCAATCGGGCCGTCGAAACGTGGGAATGCAAACGACCGCAGTAACCGAACTCATAGATAAGTACCCGCAAGCCTTGGAGAAAAAGAACTGCGCGCGCTATCGTCTACCAACTGCGCATTGGCCTGCAGCCTAAGCCCAAAAACCGCGATTAGCAGCGTGAACCAGAGCGGCCCGCTATTCTCGAAAATCGGGCTCTCGAGACAGCTCGTCAAAAGCCCGAACAGCCAGATCCGCAGATAAAGCCGGGTCAGGTCCGGATCGCTCTCCCGCGCCAGCGCCACCGAAGCCTGCCGGCAGGGCAGGATCACGATCCAGACGATAACGAGGATCAGCAGCGGCCAGCCACCATTGATCAGCTGGTCCAGATACCCATTATGTGCATTCGCCGCTGTCACCGCCCAGGTCGAGGCCGAGTGGTTTCCGTAAAACAGCGCATCGGTCTGCCAGAATGATTGGAACCCGTATCCGGTCAATGGCCGATCCGCCACTGCCGAAAGTGCCAGCTGCCATATCGAGGTCCGATCGGTAAAGCTCGCATCGATCCCGAGCCCCGAAACGAAGGCCGCCACTGGCGGCGATACCGCAACGGTCAGGGTGATGAAGTTGAAGACAACCAGCGTCCCGGCGACCAGCGCAAGACGCATCGGCCCCGCCCGTTCGAAAATCCAGATCGCGATCAACACTGCCGGCAACATTGCCGCCGCAGTCTTACCTCCGGAATTCAGGACGAAAATTCCCGCCAGCACGACGAGCACGAGGCCAATCCAGAACCGCTGCATTTTCATGAGGTAGAGCCCGAAGAACACCGCAGAAGCCATGGCCGCCGCCGCGGTATTTTTATGCCCGAAGTGCCCGCGCCAGTCCCCTGCCAGCGCCTGTTCGGAAAGATCGGTCGCCTGGTGGATCGCCCGCGCTGGCAAGACGAGGACGCCGAAATAAGAGAGCCCCACCGCAAGGAGAAGACAGAGCCCGACGAGCCTTGCAAATTGATTGGTGTCCCGCGGCAAGATCAAGACCGCGCTCGCGCAGATACAGACGAGCAGCGAATAGATCGAGCGTCGGATGGCGCTGTCGGGCGAATCGGCAAAAGGGATGGTCAGCGCGATCCAGAAAAATATTGCCGCAATCGGCCAGAAGGCTTTCAAGACCAGTTCGCGCGCCGGATGCAGCGCAAGCAGCGTCATTACCAGTACCGACATTCCAAGCACGATCAACTGGTTGAAGACGTTGGACGTTTCGCCATATGCGGCCAGCGTGCCGGCCTGCGGGTCGCTCAAGGGATTGATGCCAATCCAGAAATAGCAAAAGACCGCCACGAAGAGGATCGAGGCGAACCATCCCCCTTGCGGGTTGTATCTTTCCAGTCCCGTGTCGGACACCGTCTTGCTTTTCCCGTCCGGGCCTTCCTGGCCCAGCCCAATCTTGCAGAAAAGTCTGCACAATTGGTTTTAGGACCCAAGATTTGGCCGATAGCGCGTTAACGCTAAAACCCGCCAATTGATGAGATTACCACCTCTTCAGCGCATAATGGGAAGAGGCCACAGCTCTTGGGGCCATTTCCATAAAGGACGACGCATGCAAAGGCGGGATTTTGTCTTGGGCGCCATCGGCACCGGCGCTTTGTCCTATTTGACGCCAGCGCTTGCGGCCATGGCTGCCGGTGGCGAGCCAATCCCCTATGGCACCTGCATCCGCAACGATCCCCTCTTCGAGGACCCCGCCTATCGGAAGGCTGTCTTGGAGTACTGCAAGGTCGTCGTGAGTGAGGGCAGTCTAAAATGGGGCGACCTGCGGCCCGATCGCCACACCTTCACGTTCGAGCAGGCCGACCGGCTCATGACTTTTGCTGAGGAGCATGGGCTTGAAATGCGCGGCCATACCCTTGCCTGGTATGGCGCCATGCCCGATTGGACCAATGAGATCGCAAGCCCCGAAGAAGCGCGGCTGGAACTGACCACCCATATCCGCAGCGTCGTCGGCCGCTATAAGGGTCGGATCAAGAGCTGGGACGTCGTTAACGAGCCGCTTTCGGATTTTCCGAAGCCCGGCGACCTCATCCGCGAGTCCATCTGGCAAAAGCATCTCGGCGCCGACTATATCGAACTGGCTTTGCGCACCGCCCACGAAGCCGACCCCGATGTCCAGCTGGTCATCAACGATTATGATATCGAGCAGGCAACCGATCGCGGCCGTGCCCGGCGCAAGGCCCTTCTCGATCTGCTGCGCGACCTCATTGATCGCGGTGTCCCCCTTCACGCGCTGGGCATCCAGGGCCACCTAAAGGGTGACATCCCGATCGATAAATCGGGCCTGACGAGTTTCGTCGCGGAAGTGAAGGCCATGGGCCTTGCTATCCTTGTCACAGAACTCGACGTGATCGACGATGCGCTTCCCGGCCCCGAAGCCGAGCGCGATGCCGCCGTTGCCGCCTGCGCGCGCGATTTCCTCGATGCCATCGGCGCCGCGGCGCGCCCGGAACGGGTGCTGACCTGGGGCATCACCGACCAGCACACCTGGGTTCCCATCTGGTTCTCGCGTCAGGACGGCCTCCCCAACCGCCCCCTGCCTCTTGATGCTGATTTCAAGCCCAAGCCACTCATGGACGTCATCCAAGAGTTCACCCACAGCTTTTCCTGATGGTCCGCCAGGTCTCGACATATCTGATCGCCAATGTGGTAACGGCGATCCTGGGCTTTGCCTCGGTGATGATCTTCACCCGGCTGCTGGGTCCGCATGATTATGGCATTTATATCTTGGGCTTTAGCCTGGCTTCCATGCTGTCGGCCTTGCTCTTTAACTGGATAAAGTCCTCCGTTGTGCCCTTCACGGCCGGGCATGAAGACACCGACCTTCGCCTGACCGCCGGCCTTGTGCTGCTCGGCATGACTCCGCTCATCCCGGTGCTTTACTTCGCCATTTCCGCTTTCGCGCCCCAATATGCCGAAAGCCTCCTGCCCGCTATTTTCCTGGCCTTCGGCATCGGGCTCTTTGAATTCTATCTTGAAACTTATCGCGCCAAGCAAAAGACCCGGCTCTATCTCTGGTCGACCATACTGCGCGCCGGGCTGGCCCTCGCTCTCGCGCTCATTCTCGTCAGCGTTTTCGGTCTCGGCGGCACTGGTCTCCTTGTCAGTGTCGGGCTGTCCTATGCCCTGACGAGCCTTTTCTATGCCGCCTCGATCTGGCGCCGACCGCTCAAACCATTTGATCCAAAATTGCTTCGGGCTCTTCTCGTTTTCGGTCTTCCCATGACCGTTTCGAGCACGGTTTTCGTTCTCCAGACCATGCTCGATCGTTTCGTGCTCGCTGGCGCCATGGGCGAACACGCCGCCGGCCTCTATGGCGCCTCGGCCGATCTCGTGCGCCAGATCATGCTTTTTCCCGGCGTCGCAATCGGCACCGCCGTCGTGCCCATTGCCGTGCATTTCCTCGCCCGCGACGATCGCTCCGGGCTCGATCAGCACCTGGTGGAAAGCACCGAAATGCTGCTCGCCATTCTGGCCCCAGCCGCCGCGGGGTTGGCAATCGTCGCTGGGAAACTGGCCTTTGTCGTGCTCGGCGAAGAATTCCGCATCGAAGCGACGGCCCTCATACCGATCCTTG
>CAJYKO010000018.1 GCA_913775215.1 uncultured Devosia sp.
CCCGTACCGTGCCTGTGGCCATCGCCCTGCTCTCGGGCGGATCGCAATATGAAATCCCGTGGGGCATCATCATGGCTGCCTCGGTCATCGTCACCGTGCCACTCGTTGCACTGGTGCTCATCTTCCAGCGCAAGATCGTGTCCGGCCTGACGGCTGGCGGCGTGAAGGGTTAAGGGGTCCTGCAAATGGCATCTATCGAACTTCGCAATATCAAGAAGTCCTTCGGCGCTGTGAACGTCATCAAGGGCGTCGATCTCGACGTGAAAAAGGGTGAGTTCATGGTGTTTGTCGGGCCTTCGGGCTGCGGCAAATCCACCCTGCTGCGTCTGATTTCGGGGCTGGAAGACATTACCTCGGGCGAAATGCTCTTCGACGGGAAGGTGGTCAACTCGCTCACCCCCTCCAAGCGCGGCATTGCCATGGTGTTCCAGTCCTATGCGCTTTATCCGCATATGACTGTCTACGAGAACATGGCTTTTGGCCTGAAGCTCGAGAAGGGGCACTCCAAGGACGAAATCCGCAAGCGTGTGGAGCGGGCTGCAGACATGCTGCAGATCCGGCAATATCTCGATCGTCTCCCAAAGCAGCTTTCGGGCGGGCAACGCCAACGCGTTGCCATCGGCCGAGCGATCACGCGCGATCCCAAGGTTTTTCTCTTCGACGAGCCTCTTTCGAATCTCGATGCAGCGCTGCGCGTTGCGACGCGTATCGAGATCGCCAAGCTCCATGAAGAGATGCATGACGTCACGATGATCTATGTGACGCACGATCAGGTGGAGGCCATGACGCTGGCCGACCGCATCTGTGTGCTGCGTGATGGTCTTGTCGAGCAGGTCGGCACGCCGATGGAACTTTACGAGCGGCCAGACAGTATCTTTGTCGCCGGCTTTATCGGGTCGCCGAAGATGAACTTCCTGACCGGAGATAAGGCGGCAGCGCATAATTGCACCACGCTGGGCATCCGAGGCGAGCACATGAGTGTTTCGCCCGATGGGATCTGGGAGGGCACTGTCATCCACACCGAAAATCTCGGCGCCGACTCCTATGTCTATCTCGACATGGGCGAGGAAGAGCCAGTCGTAGTGCGGCTTGAAGGGGCGTCGACTTATCAAAGCGGCGAAAAGCTGCGGGTGTCGCCACACGCGGAAAACATCCATCGCTTCGACGAAGCAGGCAAGCCGATCCGCTAACCAGAAAATCGAGGTGACTGCCAAAGCATCGTCACCTTTTCGATCCATCTGTCATTCCCGCGGCAGCGAAATCTTCTCCCGATCGAGCAGATTTCGCTGCCGCGGGAATGACGCCGAAAACCGACCCTATGGCGAGTGCCTCCCTGCCTCGCCGGGAAATCAGGAGAATAGCAATGCCGATCCGTACGCTGGTCTGGGGCGAGAATGTCCATGAGCAGAAGAATAAGGTCGTTGCCGACAATTATCCCAATGGCATGCACAACCAGATTGCTTCGCTGCTCAAGCAGGACGGCAATCTTGCTGTAAAGACCACGACGCTGCAGGAACCGGAACACGGTTTGACAGACGCTGTGTTGGCTGAAACCGACGTGCTGCTCTGGTGGGGCCACGCGGCGCATGACAAGGTCGACGATGCGGTCGTCAAGCGCGTCATGGAACATGTCTGGCAGGGCATGGGGCTGATCGTCCTCCATTCGGGCCACCACTCCAAAGTCTTCAAGGGGCTGATGGGATCGCCAGCGAATTTGCATTGGCGCGAAGCGGGCGAACGTGAACGCCTCTGGGTCGTCAATCCGGGCCACCCGATCGCCAAGGGCCTGCCAGCCTATTTCGAGCTCGAATATGAAGAAATGTATGGCGAGCCCTTCACCGTGCCGGAGCCGCTCGAAACCGTGTTTGTTTCCTGGTTCCAGGGTGGGGAAGTGTTCCGCTCGGGTCTGACCTATCGTCGCGGCGCGGGCAATATCTTCTATTTCCGTCCCGGTCACGAAACCTATCCGACCTATCACGACGCCAATGTTGGCCAGGTGCTGCGCAATGCGGTGAACTGGGCCTATAACGGCGACCGCCATGCGCATCTGATGAAGGCGCCGAACACGCCGGTTGGTGAGGCGATCGAAAAGATCGAAGAGCGCGGCGCAAAGTTGAGCGCTGCCGACCATGCCGGTGAAGTGAAGCAGTAAAGACTGCTTTGTCTGTCGATTGCCCGGCTTGTCTGGGCAGTCGACGGGCGATACGTGCAAGGGACTACATCGCCCGGAACAGCCGGGCGATGACGACGGGACAGGTTTCGGAGCCTTCTACGGCTTCGGATAGTGAAACAATCAGACGGTCGCGGTGGCGGCCAAGGAATTAGAAGAATGCGTATCCTCATTCTGGGTACCGGCGGCATGGCGAACCAGCATGCCAAGCATTTCGCGGCGATAGAGGGCGTAACGCTCGCCGGCGGCGTCGACGTGGATCCGGCGCGCGTCGAGGCGTTCAACCAGAGCCATGGGATCGAACGGGGCTTTGGCTCGCTCGATGCGGCGCTTGCCTGGGGCGAGTTCGATGCCATCGCCAATGTGACGCCGGACAGCATTCACCACCCGACAACGATGGCAGCGCTGAACGCGGGTAAGCATGTGTTCTGCGAAAAGCCGCTGGCGACTGACTATGCCAAGGCCATGGAAATGACCGAGACGGCCGAACGGCTTGGGCTCGTCAACATGGTGAACCTGACCTATCGCAATGTCGCGCAGCTTCAAAAGGCGCGCGAGATCGTACAATCGGGGCAGGTGGGCAAGGTCAAGCATTTCGAGGCGAGCTACCTGCAGAGCTGGCTGGTATCGAAGGCATGGGGTGATTGGCGTACTGAAAGCCAATGGCTGTGGCGCCTGTCTAAGAAGCATGGCTCGAATGGCGTGCTTGGCGATATCGGCGTGCATATCCTCGATTTTGCCGCCTATGGCGCGGGCAGCGATTTCTCCAAGGTCTTCTGTCGGCTCGAGACTTTCGATAAGGCCGAGGGCAATAAAATTGGTGAATACGACCTCGACGCCAATGACAGCTTTGCCATGACGGCACAGCTCGAGAATGGCGCGCTCGGCGTGATCCACGCGACGCGCTGGGCGACGGGGCATTTCAACGAACTGCGCCTCCGCGTCTATGGAGATAAGGGCTCAGTGGAAGTGCAGCACCGGCATGACTGGTCCAAGCTGCTGACTTGTCTCGGCGACGACGTCGAGACGGGGATTTGGACCGAGGTCGAAGTGGAGCCAGTGTTCACCAATTATCAGCGCTTCGCTGAGGCTGTGCGGACGGGCCAGAACATGGAGCCGAGCTTCCGCCATGCGACCAATATTCAGAAGGTGCTGGATCTCGGGACGGTGACGGACCGTGATCGGATGGAGCACAGGGTCTGAGGCCTAAGAGGCAGTCCAAAATCGAGAAAGCCCCGGTGTAAACCGGGGCTTTCCTTTTAAGTTTGGGTCGCTTTAGGCGCGGTCGTCGATATAGACCATTACCGTGCCATCGGCGGCCGATTTTATGGCGACAACGTCGTCAGCCGTATAGCCTTCCGCTTCGAGCTTGGGCTCGATGGTCGCGTTCGCTTCATTATTGGCGTGAAGCGTGGTCTGGCCTTCGGCATTGGCCGAGAGGGCTTCATCGAGCGCTGCGGCTTCAGTGGCGGCGTTGCCCTGAAGCGAAGACAGAACGACAATGCCGCTATCGGTCGGTTGCACTAATTTTAATCAAGAGGAGGAGGAAAACAGCAATTGTGATCGGAGGCTGCAACCGTGACGGCAGGATCGCTGTTTATTCGCCATCACAACAGGAGCGTCAAAAATGGGTATTATCTGGGCCATCATCATCGGCTTCCTCGCTGGCCTTGTCGCGAAGTGGATCACGCCGGGCAGCAATGAGCCGCGCGGTTTCATCCTGACAACCATTCTCGGCATCGTCGGCTCGGTGCTCGCCACCTGGCTCGGCCAGCAGATCGGTTGGTATGGCCCGAATGATGGGGCAGGGTTCATCGCGTCGGTTGTCGGCGCCATCATCATTCTTCTGATCTGGGGCATGATCGCGCGCCGCCGCTGATTGCGGCGCACTACTGCATAAGGGCGGAGCAGTATCTGGTATGAGTAAGCAAGCGGGACGCAAATCGTTTCTGATCGTAGACGACGAGCCTATCGTCAGAATGGAACTCTCTGAAATCGTGCGGGACTGTGGCTATGAGCCATGGGAAGCGGGGAGCACGGCTGAAGCTCTCGGCATTCTCGAGCATGCTGGCGAGGCGTTTTCTGGGCTCATTACCGACGTCAATATGCCTGGTACTCGGAATGGCATGGTGCTCGCCAATCATGTGCAGTTCATGTGGCCGCATATTAGGATTGTCGTCGTTTCCGCCGGGCGCAGGCCGTTTTCGGGCGAGCTACCCGACAATGCTCGGTTTGTGCCCAAGCCGTGGGACGATGAGCAATTGGCATCCGCTATTGCAATAAACTGATATGAAAAGGGCGCCCCGAAAGGCGCCCTTTCTGTTTGGGCTGGCGACGACTTTATTTCACCGTGATGCGGCCATCGGTGTAGGGGGTGTATTCGCCTCCGAGCTTGGCGAGATATTCGGCGACGACCTGTTCAAGCGGTGGGCCGAAATCGTATGGGTTTTCGCCTTCCGCAAAGGTGCCGTAGCCGTCGCCGCCACCGCGGACATAGTTGTTGGTGACGATTGTGTAGGTCTTTTCCTCGTCGATCGGCACCCAGGTATCGCCTTCGCCCTTGACCATGACATCGCTGACGCGTTCGCCAGCGGGCTTGGAAAGTGTGTAGGCATATTTGAGGCCTGCGACCTGGGCGAAGCGGCCGGCACCGTTTTCGATATCCGAGACGCCGTTTTCGAGCGCTTCGATGACATCGGCACCGGAGATCTGCACGGTGGCGAGGGTGTTCGAGAAGGGGAGCACGGTCAGCACTTCACCCATGGTGATTTCGCCCGCATCGATCGTTGCACGAATGCCGCCGCCATTTTGGAAAGCGATGGTTGCACCTTGGTCGGCCACACGATCAAGGATCGCATCGGCGAGAAGATTGCCCATAGAGCATTCCTGGACGCGGCACACCTCGCGGCTGCCTTCGAGCGGCGCACTCGTTGAGCCAATCACTTCAGCCATGAGCGCTTCCAGCGGCGCTTCCAGTTCTTTCAGACGTGCAGCATATTCGGCATTTGGCTCGACGGATGCGTCTATAAGGATTGGTGCGCCTTCGGCGGAGACAACGTTTCCTTCGTCGTCCCAAGTGACGACAAGATCTCCCAAGTACTTGGCGTAAGCGCGGGCCGTGACCACAGGGACTTCGACGCCATCCGGATTCTTGACCATGGTTGGGTAAGGACCGGCCGCACCTTCCTCGGTATTGGAGAGGAGAGTGTGCGAGTGACCGCCAACGATCACGTCGATGCCCGGAACATTGGCGGCGATCTGGAGATCGACGCTATAGCCGACGTGGGTGAGCGCTACGATCTTATTGATCCCAGCTGCCGTGAGAGCATCGACCTGAGTGCGCAGGCTAGTAATAGTGTCTTCGAATTCGACGTTCTCGCCCGGTGAGGACGTTTCATCGGTGTCTTCAGCAAGGGCGGAAACGAAGCCGACCTTTTCGCCGCCGATTTCGAGCACGTGCGTGCCTTCAAACTTGCCAGCGAGTAGCGGCTCGTTGGTGACGTTGGTGTTTCCAGAGATGATCGGAAAATCGATGGCGTCGATGAACTTGGCCAATTCTTCCGGGCCGTCGTCGAACTCATGATTACCGACTGCCATCAGTTCGATGCCAAGCTTGTTGGCAAATTCGGAAACGATCTCGGAGCGATACTGGGTATAAAAAAGCGAGCCCTGGAATTGGTCGCCAGCATCGAGCAGTACGACGTTCTGGCCCTCAAGTTCAGCGCGCTTGGTGTCGATGATGGTCTTGAGGCGGGCAATGCCGCCAAAGCACTCGCCGGCCGCGTCGGTTTCCGCGTCGCAATTGGAATCGGAGCCGGTGATCGGGTCGAAGCGCGAATGGAAGTCGTTGATATGCAGGATGTTCAGCGTGAACTCAGCCTGAGCGGCTGTCGCAAAGCCGGCGCAGAGTGTGAGCGCGGTGGCACCAAGCAGTAGTTTTTTCATCCCTCAAATCCCTTGTGGCTCGTGGCAAATTCCGCTTCGGGACCGCCGGCGATGCACCTCGCCAAGCGGCCGGGGGAAGCATGAGGGTTAGTTAATCAGCTAATTATGACAGTGGAAAGTGTTGTGGCAGCGCAATTTGCCGAACGGTAATGCGGCGGTACGCGACGGGGTTTCAATAGCGGTTGAGTCAGGTATTCTCCGCCCCGTTTGATTTGCGGGGTTAATCCTGATGCGTAGTGCCTTAATCGTTTATGGTGGCTGGGAAGGTCACGATCCCGAGGAATGCGCGACGATCTATCGTCGCTGGCTGCACGAGGACGGCTATTCGGTGCGGACCGCGACCGAAACCAGCGCCTTCGCCGATCCTTCGATCAGGGACCTCTCGCTGATCGTTCCGATCTACACCATGAGTAAGATCGCTAAGGAAGAGGTTGAAAATCTCGTCAAGGCCGTCGAAGGCGGCGTGGGCCTGGCGGGGCATCATGGCGGCATGAGCGATGCGTTCCGTGAGGCGGTGGACTATCAGTTCATGGTCGGCGGGCAGTGGGTCGCGCATCCGGGCAATATTATCGACTACACGGTCGACGTGACCAAGCCGGACGACCCGATCATGGACGGCATTCCGGCCAACTTCCCCTATAAGTCCGAACAATATTACATGCATGTCGACCCCTCGAATGAGGTTTTGGCCACGACAACCTTTACCGGCGAGCATGCGAGCTGGATTGATGGCGTGGTGATGCCCGTCGTGTGGAAGCGGCGGCACGGCCAGGGCAAGGTGTTTCACATGACGCTGGGGCATCAGGCCAAAGAGTTCGAGAACGAGAATATGGCCACGATCATGCGCCGCGGCATGAACTGGGCGGCGCGGGACGAATAGGCTCTCTCTCGAAGGTGAGTTGAAACCCGACCCGTTTTGCTCTCGTATCTCAAGCGATTGAGGAGAGCCGGATGAGTCTGGATTCGAGCAAAGAACAGCCGGTGGCGATAACGCCGCCGGATTCAAGTCCAGCCAAGGGGCCGCTGGTTTATCGCCAGTCCGTGTGGACGCGGTTGACCCATTGGGTCTGGGTTGTTTGTCTCTTCTTTCTGCTGCTTTCAGGGCTGCAGATTTTTAATGCCCATCCCGCGCTTTACATCGGCCAGCAATCGGGCTTCGAGTTCGACAATTCCGTGTTTCGGATCGGAGCGGTGAATACGCCGGCCGGGCCGCGCGGGCAGACGACGGTTTTCGGACAGACTTTCGATACGACCGGCGTGCTTGGGATGAGCGGGACTGCCGAGCAGCCGACCTATGTGGGCTTTCCCGGCGCGGTGACCATCCCGTCCTATCGTGATCTGGCAACTGGCCGGGTTGTGCATTTCTTCTTCGGCTGGCTGATGGTGGCGGCGCTCTTCGTCTGGTTTCTGGCGAGCTTCATCAATGGCCATCTCAAGCGTGATATCTTGCCGCGCAGTGGTGATCTCAAGCAACTGCCTAAGGATATTGGGGATCATGCGCGGCTGAAGTTGCATCATGGAAGGCGCTATTCGCCGCTGCAGAAGCTGAGTTACTTCGCAGTCTTTTTTGTATTGTTCCCGCTGATCGTGCTGACGGGCCTGACGATGAGCCCTGGTATGGATGCCGCCTGGCCTTGGTTGCTCGATCTTTTTGGCGGACGACAGACGGCGCGGACGATCCATTTCGGCGTCATGGTGCTGCTAGTTCTATTCTTCATTGTCCATATTCTGATGGTGCTCTTGGCCGGGCCCTTCAACGAACTACGCTCGATGGTTACCGGGTGGTATCGCACGAGCCCGGGCACGCCTAGGGCTCAAGGAGACAAGCCATGAGCGGCATTATTTTAAACCGCCGCAAACTTCTAGTTGGGTCTGCGGCTCTGGGATCGAGCGTGGCGCTGGCCGGCTGCGATCAGTTCGATTTTCTTGGCCAGCGTGGGCACCCGGTTCGCCAGGCGCTTGAGCAGGCCAATGTGTTGACCTATCGTGCGCAACGAGCGCTGATCGGCGATCAAACGCTGGCGCGAGAATATGCTGCGAGTGAAATCCGGCAGGGGATGAAGCCGAATGGTTCAACCGAGCCGACGACGCCGGAATATATCTTCCTCAAGATGCAGAACTTTGCGTCCTACAAGCTGACGATCAAGGGCATGGTCGAGCGCGAGGTTTCGTTCTCGCTCGATGAGTTGCGCAACATGCCGGCGCGGAGCCAGATCACGCGACATGACTGCGTGGAGGGCTGGAGTTGTATCGCCAAG
>CAJYKO010000019.1 GCA_913775215.1 uncultured Devosia sp.
CAGCGCTGGGATTTGATCTGGGCGCACTTTCAGCCACGGGATGAGTGGCTTGACTGGCTGGCGTGGCCGGTGGTCGCGGGCGGGCTTATGCGGCTGCGGGTTGAGAGGGAGGCACTGGCGGCGCGACTCTTGGCGGTGCATGAGCTCGCTACGGGGGCGTATCCGCGCCGAGAGGCCTTGGCGTATAATGGGTTCGAGGCGCTGCTTCTTGAGCTGGATCAATACAATCTGCAAGCTGATGAGCAGGGTGATCGGCGAATTGCGAAGGCGGTGGCGTTTATCGGCGAGCGACTGAGCGGGAAGCTGGTGATCGATGATGTGGCGGCGGCAGTGGGCCTCTCCCCGTCGCGGTTGGCGCATCTTTTCAGGCAGGAGCGGGGTGAGACCGTGCAGGGGCATATCGAGCTGCGGCGGATGCAGTTGGCGGCAGATTTGCTGCAGCGGACGAGTTTTCCGGTTAAGCAGGTTGCCGATGCAGCGGGCTTCGAGAGCCAGTTCTATTTTTCGCAGCGGTTCAAACGATGGATGGGCGTTTCCCCGTCGCAGTTTCGGCAACGAATGCCGGAGAGATGATTGCTAACCGGCTGTCATCCCGGCCCCGAGCCGGGACCATCTTGAGATCTCAGGATAGGACCCGGCTCAAGGCCGGGGTGACAATCGAAGAAGGGACTGGCGCAGCGCGAGAGCCGCCCGCCACTCGACCATCGGTCTCGTGGCCTAGTCGCCTCAAATCGCTCCACTGGAGCGATTTGCCCTGCGGGACGGTGCCTAGCCTTCGATAGTATCCTTGCGCATCTGGCTCGGGGTCATCCCATACGCCTTGCGAAAGTGTTCGTAGAACTGGGTCTGGCTGACGAAGCCGGATTGGAAGGCGACGTTGGCGATGGAGAGGCTGCCGTCGAAGAGGAGGGAGCGGGCGCGGATGAGGCGCATGCGGGTGACGAATTTCTGGACCGAGATGTGCATGACCTTGGTGAAGAGATTGGTCGCGTAATTGGGGTGGAGACCGACGACCTTGGCGATGTCTTCGGCGGAGAGTGGATCGGTGATGTTTTCAACGATATGGCGGACCATGCGGACGACATAGCGCACGGGTGTGGTGGTGCGGGTCCGCGTGCCGGATCTTTCGAGCCAGGCGGGGAGGAGGGTGTCCCAGCCGGTGATGGCGGCTCGGCGGAACATGGTCCCGATTTCTGTGCGGACAAGGTCGGCACGGAGGGAATTGCCGCTGCGATAATCGGCATGCCAGCGTTCAAGCGTGTCGAGGGAAATGCATTCAGGGGTGAGCTGGATGACGCCGCCGCCCATCAGGGTTTCGGTGAGGCGGCCGAGCTGGGGCATTTCGAGGAAGGCGTCCATCGGCAGATAGATATTGAGCTGGCGCGCATCCGCGGCGTCATGGAGCGCGACGGTCTGGTGGGGGATGCCGGCCCAGAAGGCGACGAGGCGATCGGAGCCGATCGTGACGGTGCCGCCATCGAAGGTGTAGTCCATGCGGCCCGCGGTCAGCCAATTGAATTCGATATGGCCGTGGCTGTGGGGTGCCTGCATGATCTGCGGGGGAAAGGCGCGGATGCCGAAGCGGCCAAAGGCCTTTCCGGAAGCGTAGAAGCTGCGGTCCGGACGCGGGGTCGGGCGGGGCGCCTTCTCGCGCAGACGCATTTGGGACAATTCAACTGTCATACTTATCAGCGGGCTTCTTAGAAAACCGGAATAAGTCTCTATCATTCCGGATTGCTTCCATGCTGGCAAGTCGTAGGTTGAGAGCATGCACGGGACCAGAGTCAGCGAGGAGAAACTGACTCGACGCATCACGCGCTAGCCCGTTGCGAAGGGAGGTTCTATTGAGAAAGCCTATCTATGCCCTTGGCGGGGCAGGACTTTTGCTGTCCGTTTCCATGCTTGCCATTCCAGCCCAGGAGCTGACGGGCGAGCTGCCGGATCCGCCGCAATTTGCCGCGCAGAGCGAGCCGGTTTTTGTGTCGATCAGCGACATCCTCGAATATAAGGCGCTGCCGGAATATCACGAGCCCGACTGGGTGACCTCGAAATATGTCGATGCCGGCACGTTGCCGCCGGTCGCCGAGCGTCTGCCCAAGGAGCCAATGGTCTACAAGGCGGGCAATATGCCCGATGGCATCGGCGTCTATGGCGACACGATGCGCCATGTCATCGGCGGCCGGCCAGAGGGTTGGAACTATATCGGCGGGCAGAGCCAAGGCTGGGGCGGCATCGATATCGGCCTTTCCGAATGTCTGACGCGCACGGGGCCCCTGTTCGAGGTCAAGGCCGAAGAACTCGAGCCACTGCCGAACCTGGCCAAGAGCTGGGAATGGTCCGAGGACGGGCATGAACTGACCATGCACCTCATCGAGGGCGCAAAATGGTCTGACGGCGACCCATTCGATGCGGAAGACGTGATGTTCTATTGGAACGACAACGTCAACGATCCCAACGTGTCTCCGCTCAATGGCGCTACGCCCGAGACGTTCGGTGTCGGCACGACGCTTGAAGAAGTCGATCCCTACACGATCAAGTGGACCTTCAAAGACGTCCGGCCGACGCAATTTCTTTATGCCATGGCCTATGGCACGTTCTGTCCCGGCCCGAGCCATATCCTCAAGCCGCAGCATCCCAAGTACAACACATCTAATACCTACGAGCAGTACAAGAACGCTTTCCCGCCTGAATATATGAATATTCCGGTGATGGGTGCCTGGGTGCCGGTGGAATATCGCCCTGACGACATCATCGTCATGCGCCGTAACCCCTATTACTGGAAGGTCGACGAAAACGGCAACCAGCTGCCCTATCTCAATGAGATGCACTATCGCCTCTCGACCTGGGCAGATCGCGACGTGCAGGCAGTGGCCGGTTCGGGCGATTTCTCCAACCTCGAACAAGCCGAAAGCTTCGTGGAATCGCTACGTCGCTCGGCAGAAGACAGCGCTCCGGCGCGCCTCCAGTTCGGCGCTCGTACCATCGGCTATGCCCTGCGCATGAACTTCTCGGCCAATGGCTGGGGTGAACCGGACGCGCGAGGTCAGGCGATCCGCGAACTCAACCGCAATCTCGACTTCCGTAAGGCGATCACGATTGCGACCGATCGTCAGCGGCTTGGCGAATCCCTGGTTCGTGGCCCATTCACCGCCATCTATCCGGGCGGGCTCTATGCAGGCACGACCTATTATGACAAGGCTTCGACGGTCTATTATCCCTATAATATCGAAGCGGCCAAAAAGCTGCTCGATGGGCTGAATCTCGTCGACACCGATGGCAATGGCATCCGCAACTTCCCCGCTGGCACCGCTGGCGGCGCCGATGTGGAAATCACGCTGCTCGCCAATACCGACTACGGCACGGACACCAACCTTGCAGAAGGCGTGATCGCGCAGATGGAAGCCT
>CAJYKO010000020.1 GCA_913775215.1 uncultured Devosia sp.
ACCTTTATTGCCGCCGCTGACAAAGACGGACTGACCTTCGAAACGTTTCATCTCTCCTCCTCAGGAAACTTGGAACTTGCTACAAGCCGACCAGACGTTCGGCGGTGAATTTGTCGGTGACTAGAACATCGATGACGCCGGTTCTAAGAGCGCCGGCAATGGCCTCAGTTTTCTTTGCCCCACCCGCCAACGCGATCACACGGTCGACATTGGCGAGGTTTTCCAGGGGTAATCCGATGACCCGGTCGTCCAGCGGCGTTTTGACCGGAGTGCCCTCCTTGTCGAAGAAACGCAGCGAAATATCGCCAACGGCGCCCGCTTGCGACAGGTCTGCCAGTTCCTTGTCAGAAAATATGTTGCCGGAGCGCGCAAGGAGTTCTGACGGCTCGACTGCGCCGACGCCGACGATTGCAAGCGTGATCGAGCCGAAGAGATCGATCGTATCGCGCACGAAAGGATCGGACAGCATCAAGAGCTTCGCTTCGCGAGAGCTTGCTACACCCGGGACAGCCAGAAGCTTCGGGTCGGCTTCCGTTAGCCGCGCAAGGCGAGTGGTAATCTGCGTTGCGTGGGTCTGTACCGATGGATCGCCCATGCCGCCAAGTGTCTGGACAATGTACTTGGCCTTCGCACCTTTCAACGGATGGATATTTTCGACCATTTTGAAAATGGTCTGGCTCCAACTGGACACTCCGATGATTTCATTTTGTGAAAGGGTGACTTCGAGAAAATGCGCCGCCGCTTCGCCGATCCTCGCCATGATCGCCCCGTCACGGTCCTCGCTGCAATCCACGACGATGACTTCGGGCAAATCGAAACGTTCTCGAAGCTTTGTTTCCAGCTCACTGAAGGTTCCGACAGGCGGGATGATGCTGGTGCGCACGATGCCTTCCGCCTCTGCGCGCTTCAACATGCGTGAAACAGTCGCCTGGGACAAGTGAAGATGTTCGGCAATCTCGGCCTGGCGCTTATGCTCGCTATAATACATCTGCGCGACACGCGAGATCAGACGAAGTTCGTTTATCCTACCCATGGCACCCCCAATGAATTTTTATTCACTTGTAGCGGACGGGATTCTCAAGGTCGAGCGGGCAATGGCATCCTTCCACGTGGCGAGGTTGTCATTTTTGTTGGAAGTGACCGGGGTAATCTTTGTGCCGCTGGCATTGAGGCTGGCGACCGTCTGGAGGTCAGGCCACATTCCGAGCGCAAGCCCTGCGAGGTAGGCGGCACCCAGGGCAGAGGCTTCCGGCGCATCGCGCTGAATAATGGGATGATCCAGCATATCGGCCACGCATTGCATCAGAAAGCGGCTCTGGCTCGGACCGCCATCAACGAACAGACGGCCGAAACCTGTCGGAGACTGTGCACCCATCGCGGCGAAGACGTCGTGGACTTGAAAAGCGATGGAATCGGTTACGGCGCGCGCCATTTGTGCGCGGCTTGTGGAGAAATTGATTTGGGAGAACAAAGCGCGGCAATCGGAATCCCAGTAAGGTGTGCCAAGGCCGACAAAGGCGGGCACGAAACCAGGGCCGCCCGGAGCGGCCGTCGAGGCCAGTTCCACCAGTGCGGCGACATCCGGTAGCCCGAGGATGTCGACCATCCATGGTAGCGAGGAGGCGGAGACCAGAATATTGCCCTCGAATGCGAATGTGGGCTTGCCGCCAAGCCGCCACGCAACAGTCGTGGTAATGCCTCGCTCCGGCGCGATGAAGTGCGGCAAGGTCGTCATGACCGAGGAGCCCGTACCGAAGGTCACTTTGCCGTCACCGGGATCAAATGCGCCGTGGCCAAAGAGTGCAGCATGGCTGTCTCCGATCGCCGCCAGAATAGGCGTCCCGTCCTTAATGCCGGGCACGCTTTTGGTGACGCCAAAATCTCCACTGCTATCGCGAACGTCTGGGAGAGCATCCATATCGATGCCGAAAAGCGTGCAGAGCTCAGCACTCCAGACCTGTCGGTTGAGATCAAGGGCCTGGCTGCGAGCCGCGTTCGAGGCGTCGCAGGCGTGAACTTGGCCGCCGGTCAAGCAGTTGATCAACCAGCTATCAATCGTGCCAAGCCTGACCTTGCGGCCTTTGGGCGCGCGGTCCAGCAGCCATCGCATTTTCGCGCCGGGAAACATCGGGTCGATGGGCAGGCCCGTCAGCGTCATGACACGTTCGGCATGGCCACTCTGGATGAGGTCTGCGCACGTGGGCGCGGTGCGGCGGCACTGCCAACTCAAGACCGGTCCAAGTGGCTCACCTGTCTCGGCGTCCCAGACTGTCACGGATTCGCGTTGATTGGAGATAGCGATAGCCTCGACGCAAACAGGCTCCGGCGCGGCTTTGAGGCAGATATCAATGGCCTCTAAAACGGAAGACCAGATGCGTTTCGGGTCTTGCTCCACCCAGCCCGGCTGTGGATAAGCAATACCGACGGGGCACGAGCCTCTGGCAATAATCTTTCCGTCTTCCGAAACCAGGATGGCTTTGGAGTTTGTCGTACCCTGATCGACGGACAAAATGGCGCGCATCGCTGTGCTTTCTTCCCGGCGGAAATTCATGACGCGTGATACTAGCCGGGATTTTCAGGCAATCGAAGCGCCACGCAGGTGAAGGCAGGATGCCGCCCACGCCATTAACGAGACGTGAGCGGCAGGGAGGAGACTTATTTTCTCTTAATCAGCGCCTCAGCGGCTTCGGCAATTGCATGTGGCGCCATCCCGAACTCATCGAGCAGCCATTCAGCAGGGCCCGTATGGGCAAAGACACCGGGAACGCCGAGGCGTTTCATGGGAACCGGTGCCTGCTCCACAACCACTTCGGCGATGGCCGAACCCAGCCCCCCATAGATCGAGTGTTCTTCCGCCGTCAGGATCGCGCCTGTTTGTGTTGCCGCCGCGACGATCGCCGCTTCATCGATCGGTCGCACGGTTGCCATGTTCAACACGCGCGCTTTGATGCCTCGTGCTGCCAGGATGTCTGCGGCCTTGACCATGCGGTGGGTCAAGGTGCCGTTAGCGATCAAAGTCAAATCCGTGCCGTCGCGCAGGAGATTGGCTTTGCCGAGTTCGAAGACATGCCCTTCCGGCAGCAGATCCGGCACGCCGACACGCGAAAGGCGCAGGAAGCAAGGGCCCGCATACTCAGCGGCCCATTTCACTGCGGCGGCAGTTTCGATGCGATCGCAAGGCGCAATCACCGGCAGATTCGGCAAAACACGCGTCCACGCAAAATCCTCGATGGAGTGGTGGGTCGGTCCAAGCTCGCCGTAAGCCATGCCCGACGAAATGCCGACAAGTTTCACATTGGCATTGGAATAGGCAAGGTCTGCCTTGATCTGCTCCAGAGCGCGGCCTGTCAAGAAGCAGGACGCGCCGCAGACGAAGGGCAACTGGCCGCCATTTGCAAGACCAGCACCGACGCCGACCATGTTCTGTTCGGCAATGCCGACATTGATCAGACGTTCTGGAAACTTTGCCTTGAAGCCGCCGAGCTTTGACGAGCCGACCGAGTCATTGCACACGGCGACAACGCGCGCGTCGTTGGCGGCAAGCATCTCAATTGTCTCGGCGAAGGCATCGCGGCAGTCATAGAGTTTGGGGGCAGATACTGGCGCGTTCATTATAGTGCCTCCGAAAGTTCTCTGACGGCGATGTCGTATTGTTCTTTGCTCGGCACCTTGTGGTGCCAATCCACCTTGTCCTGCATGAAGGATATGCCATGACCCTTGTTGGTATGGGCCACGATGCAGTGCGGGCGATCGCTACGGTGTTCGAGTGCGGGAACGACCTCACCCATCTCGTTACCGTTGATTTCAGAGACGTCCCACCCGAATGCTTCCAGCTTGGGTCGAAGCGGGGCAATATCGTTGGTGTCAGAGAGTGCCGCACCCTGCTGGAAGCGATTGTGATCGATGATCAACGTCAGATTATCGAGACCAAACTGGGCGCCAGCCATGATCGCTTCCCAGTTGGAGCCTTCCTGCATCTCGCCGTCGCCCGTCATCACATAGGTGTGGTAATCGGCACCAGAAAGCTTGGCAGCTTTGGCCATTCCGACCGCGACCGGTAGGCCATGACCAAGTGGCCCAGTGTTGGTCTCGACGCCCGGCACCTTATTGCAGTTGGGATGGCCGTTCAGGCGTGAATTTGGCTGCAGGAAGGTTGAGATTTCATCTTCCGGAATAAAGCCGCGCTTGGCGAGCGTGACATAAAGCGCGCAGGCCGTATGTCCCTTTGATAGGACGAAGCGGTCGCGCGCCGGGTTCTTCGGATCATCCGGCCAAACGCGCAGGACGCGGAAGTACAGTGCCGTCATGATATCGATGGCAGACATTTCGCCACCCACATGACCTGCACCGGCTTCGAAAACGGCTTGCACATCGCGCAGGCGGATCTGGCGCGCTACGCGCTCTAGTTCTTTCGGCTCCATGAATTCCTCATCAAGATGCACGCATGAATATTTATACAGATGGCTATATAATTGCATAAGAGGCCAAAGTGTCAAGTTGCAAAAACAGAAGGCGCGCAGATTTCATTTAGCCGGATGCCTGTATCGACGCTATTGACAAGCATCCAAAAACTGAATTATGAATTTTACGTCGATTGTGAATATTTATTCTCATCGGTTTAAAAGTTCTGACGAATGACCAGTGGGAGGAGCCATGACCGTGTTGGAGCGCAAGGACGCGAACGTCCAGATCAAAAATCCGCTCGCCTGGCTGAGTGGCGCCACGGGACCTCTCGTCGGTCTGCTGCTTCTATGTGTGTTTCTCTCTTTCGCCAGCGATAATTTCCTGTCGCTGCGCAACGGCTTGAACATCCTCGATCAAATCACCGTTCTTGGCATCATGGCTGTCGGCATGACATTCGTCATTCTGCTCGGCGGCATCGATCTGTCGGTAGGATCGGTTCTTGCCCTGTCGATGATGATCATGGGATGGACGGCAAATGTGGCCGGGATGCCGATGGGAGCCGCCATCGTGCTGGCTTTGCTGGCATCTGGCGTTTGCGGGCTTGTTGTCGGCATACTCGTAACCGTGTTTCGCGTGCCCGCATTCATCGCCACGCTTGCCATGATGTCGGTTGCGCGTGGTCTTGCCAACATGATCACCGACGGCCAGCAGATCGTTGGTTTTCCTGATTGGTTCATGATGCTCGCGATTGATCGGCATTTCGGCGTGCTGACCGCGACCGTGCTTCTGATGCTGGTTGTCGTCGCCGTTTCCTGGGCATTTTTGCGCTATCGTGCCGAAGGTCGCACTGTCTATGCCGTCGGCGGCAATGCCGAAGTGGCACGCCTGGCAGGCATCAATGTTCAACTAGTGACTATCGGCGTCTATGTCGTTTGCGCCGTTCTCGCAGGTCTTGCCGGTATCGTTCTCGCCGCGCGCCTTGACTCCGTCCAGCCGTCCAGCGGCTTCGGATACGAACTTGATACGATTGCAGCGGTCGTCATTGGCGGCACATCCCTTTCAGGCGGCGCTGGCGGCATCGGCGGCACGCTTATCGGCGTCCTCATCATCGGCGTACTGCGCAACGGCCTCAACCTTCTCAACGTCTCGCCTTTTCTTCAGCAGGTCATCATCGGTGTCGTCATCGTTCTCGCCGTCGGTGCAGAGACCCTGCGCCGTAGAAGAGGCTGACCTTCAAGTTCAGGCGGGGATCAACTCCGCCCTCAACAGACCATCTCCCTTCCTGGAGGGAGAGGAAACCGGCCCGAGGGGAGGAGGCAAAGTCTCCCGAAAGCCATCACCAAAACCGGAGGAAAACAACATGAAACTGTCTCGTATTCTGCTTGCGTCCGCAGCACTTGCCCTCTCACTCGGTCCCGCCAATGCTGCCGAAGTTAAGAAAATCGGCCTTGCTGTCGCAAATCTTCAGGCAAACTTCTTCAACCAGATCAAGCAGTCGGTGGAAGCAGAAGCCAAGACGCGCGGCATCACGGTCGTGACAGTTGACGCCAAGGGTGATGGCCCGACGCAGGTCAACCAGATCCAGGACCTTCTGACCCAGAACATCGATGCGCTGATCTACATCCCTGCCGGTGCTGCTGCCGCGACCGTTCCGGTAAAGCTTGCAAAGGCGGCCGGCGTGCCGGTCATCAACGTTGACCGCAATGCAGACGGTGCGCCCGGCGATACGTTCCTGGCGACTGATTCTGTCGCATCTGCAAAGTCGGTCTGCGACTACATCATCAAGCAGGCTGGCGGTAAGGGCAAGATGGTCATCATTCACGGCCAGAAAGGCACGACGCCTGAAGTGGATCGCACCAAGGGCTGCATGGAATCCGTCAAGGCGAACCCAGATGTGAAAGTCGTTGCTGAGCAGTGGTCCAACATGTGGAGCCAGGACGAAGGCTTCCAGATCATGCAGAACATGCTCCAGGCCAACCCGGATGTCTCCATCGTCTTCGCTCAGGCTGACGGTCTGGCACTTGGCGCAGCGCAGGCCATCAAGGTCGCCAATCCATCGCAGAAGATTGTTGTTGGCGGTTTTGACGGCGACACCGCAGCCCTCGAAGCTCTGAAGAACGGCGTCTTCAATGCAACGGCTACCCAGCAGACGCAGAAGATGGGCCGCACGGCTGTCGAGATGGCCGTGAAGATTGTCGGCGGCGAGAAGGTCCCACCAGTTCAGCTGATGGACGCGACCCTGACCACCAAGGAAAATGTCGACGGCTTTATCGCCAACCATCCTTGATTACACTGGGGGTGCCGCCTATCGGCGGCACCCCATCTCTTTGAACCGGACATGGCGCTTTGCGACCATCCGGTTGTCTCGATTGCAAGTTTTGGGAGGTCCCCAGCATGCGTGAGCCGGTTCTTTCGCTGCGTGGCATCAGCAAACGCTACGGTCCGCTTGAGGTCTTGAAGAATGTCGATCTCGACGTCTATGCCGGCGAGGTCGTCGCACTCCTGGGCGAGAACGGCGCGGGTAAATCGACCCTGTCTGGCATCATCGCCGGATCGCGCGAACCATCGCAAGGCACTATGACCTGGCTCGGCCAACCCTATGCCCCTGCTTCGCCCCGTGAGGCGATCGACAAGGGCGTCGTGCTGATACACCAGGAACTGAAGCTTCTGCCTGAGCTCTCCATTGCGGAGAATGTTTTCATCGGGCGCTGGCCGATGAGAAATGGCAAGGTCGACCGTGCCGAGATGGTGCGTCGCGCGCAGGAGCAGCTGGCCCGCCTTAATCTCCACATTCCCGCCTCCCGCAAGGTCGCAGGCCTTTCCACCGCAAACCAGCAGCTCATCGAGATCGCCAAGGCGCTGGCACTGGATGCGAAGCTCCTCATCCTCGACGAGCCGACGGCGGCTCTTGGCGGAGCGGAAACGCAGGCGCTGTTCGAACAGGTCCGAAAGCTGCGCGCCGAAGGCGTCGGCATCATCTACATTTCTCACCGCATGGAGGAGATCCGACAGATCACCGACCGGATTGTCGTCTTGCGTGATGGAGAAAGGGTCAACGAATTCGCCGATAGTGCGACGCCCGTCCGCACGGTCGTGGAGAGCATGGTCGGCCGTTCGCTGGAACGCATGTTTCCAACGCTCCCCGATGCAAGCGATAAGGTCGTGCTTGAGGTGAAAGGTTTGACAGGCGTCAACAACGCCTTTCGCAATGTTAGCTTCGATGTGCGTGCCGGGGAAATTCTTGGTATTGCAGGTCTCATCGGCGCGGGCCGGACCGAATTGGTGCGGGCAATTGCCGGTGCGGATGCCACCTCGCAGGGACAGATTCTTCTCGATGGCAAACCGCTCAACCTCAAATCACCGTCGGATGCCATCGATCATGGCATCGTCATGGTGCCGGAGGATCGCAAGCTTCAAGGCTTGGTGGTCGAGCATGAAATCGGCGAAAACATTATCTACGCCAATCTCGACTTGCTCGGAACGCGTTGGGTCACACCAGGGCTCAAGCGCCGCTTCGCAAATGCCGCCATTTCGAAGTTTGGCGTCAAGGGCAAAGGCGAACAGCCGGCGTCGGATCTTTCCGGCGGTAATCAGCAAAAGGTCGTTATCGCCAAG